>NZ_DCXA01000097.1:0-7430 GCF_002328915.1 Aquabacterium sp. UBA2148 | reverse complement strand
ACCCATGCCTCGTTGCAGCCGGTTGCTCAGGTCTGGCAGCTTGCGGCGCAGGGCTTCGCGTGCATCGATGCTCTCCGGCCTTTGCAGGCTTTGCACCAGGTCGTCGACCACGCACAGCATGGCTTGCGATTCGTCGTCCTCGGGCGAGGTGGTGGCCATGGTGTGCGTGAGCACCTCGACCCAGGGGCCGCAGAGGAAGTCCTTGATGACCTGGGGCAGCTTGACCAGTTCCACCTGGTTGGCGACTTGCTGTTGCAGCAAGGGGTGGAGGGTCAGGCGTTGGTCGGCCTCGCGCAGTCGGGCCACGGCCTGGGGAGCCTGCTGAACGGCGGCCTGGCTTTGGGAGACGATGAACTGCTGCATCTCCTTGAGCGTGGTTTCGAGCTCGACGCTGCCGGGGCCGGGCTCGGGCAACATGCGCGCCACGCGCGGCTGCATGAAGGCCAGGAAGCCGCGCAGCGCAACCGCGTCGTTTTCGCCATAGCCGGCTGCGTAGGCTGCCATTTGGTTGATGAGTCGCCAGGCCGGGTGCTGGTCGCTGCGCAGCACCCAGGTGTCTTGCTGGGCGGCTCGTTGCAGCACCGGCTCCATCTGGCCGATCAGTTGGCGCACCGGCGCGGGCACCTCGGCATCGGCCTGCATCTGCTGGAACAGGGTGTTCAGCAGCCGTGAAACTTGCGCCTGGCTGCGACGCGCGGCCAGGCCTTGCGGGTCGTTGATCTCGTCGAGCTTGCGCGAGAGCACGCCGAAGGTGAGGTCGCCGGCATGGGCCGCTGCGGCGGCAGCGGGGGCAGCCGGCGGCGGTGGCAGCGGCATGCGATCGAGCAGGCTCTGCAGCGCGCCAGGCTGGGTGACGATCAGGGACGAGGGCGGGGCGCTGCGTCGCGGGTGGGTGACGGCCTTGAAAGGCACCGGGTCGCAGCCCAGGGATCTCAGCGTGGCCGACACCTCTCGGTAGTGCTCGCGCAGGCAGTCCGCCAGCACGCGACCGGTCAGGCGCAGCAGCATGTTGCGCTCGCCGGCTGACAGCGGCAGCACCCGCGTAGCGGCGCCGAGCGCCCGTGCGAACACAGCCGGGCGCAGGGGGTTGGTGTGCGGGCGTGGGGTCGTGTCGCCCTGCAGCGCCGATGTGCAGGCCTGGAGTTCGCGCAATTCCCACTCGGCCACCAGGTCGATGAGTTGCACGGTGCGCGAGATCTCGATGTCCTGTTCGGCCTGGTTTTCGTCGACCAGGGTGAGCTGGTCGATGGTCATCTCGTGCAGTTTGCGTCCGCTGGGGCCATCGCCCTGGGTGGCGCGGACTTCGTCCTGGATGTGCTGGGTCAGGGCGGACTCGAAGTCGGCGCGCCGCGCCTGAACGGCCTCGGCCACGCCGAACAGCAGGTTGCGGTCTTGTGCCAGGGACAGGTCGGTGCCGCTGTCACGCAGCACAGCTTGGGTGCGGGCGACGATGCGTTGTGCCAGCTCGGGGGCTCGTCCCAGCTGTTCCTGCACGTGATCGTTGAAGCGGACGGATTCGGCCATCGGGTCATCCTAAGCCGGCGCGAAGCGTGGCAAGCGCGAATCTGCAGGGCCTGCTGGGCCCATTCCATGTTTTTGATCCAGAGGCCTTGGCGATCGGCGGGGCGGACATCCCTTTGTCGCGGACGGTGTAAGCCCTCATGGGACATGCCCTGGTGTGTCGCGGTTTGCGCTCCCTGTGCAGGGGCGTTCGATGTGAGACTGAGCGAATTTCGTGCACCGGTTGGCGTCCACCCAGGCTCAAACCGTTGCGCTGCCTTGTCGCCACCTTGAGCCAACCATCCGGAGCACCCATGTCCATCAAGCCCCTTTTCATCGCAACGACCCTGGCCTTCCTCGGTCTGAGCACCGCCGCACAGGCCGTCACCCTGGATGACCTCAAGAAAGATGGCCCGTTCGCCATCTCAGCACAATCCATTCCCGCTTCGGGTTTCGGCAAGGGCACGGTCTACTCGCCCAACACACCGGGCAAGTACGCTTTGGTGGCGGTCTGCCCTGGCTTCGTGTCTGCCGAGTCCAGCATCACCGAGATCAGCAAGCGCCTGGCCACGCACGGGTTCGTCGTGGTGACCATCGGCACCAAGACGCTGCTCGACTTTCCCAGCAGCCGCGCCTCTCAACTGCTGGCGGCGCTCAAGGCGGCTTCGGCCGTCACCACCGGCCCCGCGGCTGGCAAGATCGATGTCACACGGCAGGTGGTGGCCGGCTGGTCGATGGGCGGTGGCGGCACCCTGGAAGCGGCTGCGGCCACCCCAGGGCTCAAGGCTGCGGTGGCCTACGCACCCTGGAACCTGTCGTCCAGCAAGTACAAGTCGATCAAGGTGCCCTCGGCCATCATCGGCGGCACGGCGGACACCGTTGCGCCCGTTGCCAGCCACTCGCAGCCTTTCTACAACGCCATCCCGGCCACCACGCCCAAGCTGTTGGGTGTGATCCAGGGCGCGGACCACTTCTTCCCGAACAAGGCGAGCGAGCCGGCCAGCTACACCAACATCGCCTGGGTCAAGCGCTTTGCCGATGGCAACACGGCGTACGCCGACTTCCTGCGCGGTCAGGATGCGGCGTGGGCGAGCTTTGCCTCGACCGGGCCCTTCTGATCAAATGGTTGAGCGCGCGTGCGCAAGCGGGGCGCCGGCATGAATCGGTGGCCCCTTGCCCTGGCGCTGGCCTTTGTGGCGTTCGTGGGCTGGTGGTTGCACCAGCCCGGGGTCTTGACCCGGGGTGGTGATGGCGGTGACGGCCGCTCGATCGCTGCTCGAGTCGGGGCAGCCGGCGGCTTGCCCTGGACCCGGGGGCCGGGAGGGTCCCTTGCGCCCGCCTCGCAACTCGGCGCGGCCTCGGGACCTGGCAAGTCCGGGCTATCGCCCCTTGCCAACGTGGCGCCACCCGTGTTCCGCCTGACGCCCCAAGGGCGCTTGCTGGTCGACGAGCAGGCCCGTGCCGACATCGAGCGCGTCGCCGCGCTGCATGGCCGTGACGAAGCCCTGGCTCGCCTTGACGAAGCCACTCAGCCGCTGGGCGAGATCGCCAGACGAGAGGCCAGGGTGCTGTATGAGCAATGGGTGCGCTACGAACAGGCCCTGACCACGGCCCTGGCCAGCGAACCCGAACGCCCCAGCATCGAGGATGCGCGGCGGCAGCTGCAGCTGATGCAGGCCTTGCGCACGCAGCATTTTGGCGAGCATGCGGGTGCCCTTTTCGGCGCCGAAGAGGCGCTTCAGCAGCGCCTGCTGGATGACGCCGAGGAGGCGATGCGCACGGGCGGCCTGAGCCTGGAGGAAGCCATCGGTCAGGCGCAGGCCCGCATGGCCCGCGAAGCGGAGGCCGCGGCAACGCCTCCTTGAGGCGGCGTGGCGGGCATTTCACCTGCCGGTGTCTGAGGGATCAGGCCGGTTCGCGGGCGGTTTTTCCGGGCCATGCCCAGAGGACTTGCTGAGCACACTCTCAGGCATCGTTTCCCCGGTCTGCCCAGGCCTTGCCCCCGATGTCCGACGAAGGCTCACAAGACAAGCAGTTACCCGCCTCGCAGCGGAAACTGGACAAGGCCCGCAAGGACGGCCAGGTCGTGCGCTCCAAGGACCTGGGGCACTTCCTGGTCATGTTGGCGGCCACGGGTGTGCTCATGGGCCTGACGCCGCTGTGGCTGGACCAGCTGCAAAAGCTCATGTCGGGCGGGCTGCGCTTTGACGTGCGCACGGTGGCCTCACCCGATTTCATGCTCCAGCGCCTGACCGACTGGAGCATGCAGGCGCTGATCATGGTCGTGCCGGTGGGCGTGGGCGTGGCCCTGGCCTCGACCGCTGCCTCGGTGATCTCGGGCGGCTGGGTGATGTCCTTCAAGGTGCTGGCGCCCAATTTCGGCAAGCTCAACCCGATCAGCGGTTTGGGCAACCTGTTCAAGAAGCAGCAGCTCATCGATGCGCTCAAGGCCTGCGCCATGGCGCTGGTGCTGGGCGCGGTGGGCGTGATGACGCTGATGAAGGTCTGGCCCAGCATGTCCGACCTGCTGGCTCAGCCCTTGCCAGCAGCCATCCGCGACTTGGGCGTGACCATGGGTCAGGTCATGGGCACGATGCTGCTGGTGATCGCGGGATTTGCCTTGCTCGATTGGCCGCTGCAGAAGTTCCTGTTTGCCGAGCGCATGAAGATGTCGCACCAGGACGTCAAGGAAGAGTACAAGCAGCAGGAGGGCAACCAGGAGGTCAAGGGCCGCATGAAGCAGATCATGCGTGAGCGCACCCGCAAGCGCATGCTGGCAGCCGTGCCCACCGCCGACCTGGTGGTCATGAACCCGACCCACTACGCCGTGGCGCTGAAGTACGAAGAGGGCTCGATGGGCGCGCCGCGCGTGGTGGCCAAGGGCCTGGACCTGCTGGCGTTCAAGATCCGCGACATCGCCACCGAGAACAAGGTGCCGGTGCTGGAAGCGCCACCGCTGGCGCGGGCGCTGTACGCCCACACCGAGCTCGACCAGGAGGTGCCGGTCAAGCTCTACAGCGCGGTGGCCCAGGTGCTGGCTTACGTGTATCAGCTCAAACAGGCGCTCAGCGGGCGGGCGCCCCTGCCGGGCAACCTGCCGGATCTGCAGGTGCCGGATGAGATGGACCCGCTGCGCGCCGAGGCCGCGAAAGAGGCGGCTCGGGGCGCTTGATGGCTGATTTGGCGTGTTGAACTGCCCTCAGGCGGCCAGTGCTTCGGCTTGGCGCGCGGGTTGACGTCGACGGGCCAGGGCGACTGCACCCACGCCGCCCAAGAGGGCCAGGGCCCAGGCGCTGGGCTCAGGCACGCCGGGGGTGATGTTTGCCGCGCCGATCAGGGCATAGGTCTGGAAACCACCGGCCTGATGGTTCAGCTTGATGTAAGGCAGGCCCGCCACGATGTACTCCTGGGTGACCGCCTCTTGCCAAGTGAGACCGCCGCCGGACACCAGGTACGTGTCGATGTCTTCGATCCGCATATCGGTGTAGCTCAGGAACTCGCTAACGCTTTTGACAGCGCTTTGTGCCCACCCGTCGGTCGCGGGTGCGCCCCACATCACCAGCGAGGTCAGGCTGCTGGACGGCAGGGAGGCACTCAGGAGGGAAGAGTTCGTGCCCGCCTGGAGACTGCTGGGGCCCAAGGTGACCGACGCACCGTTGATCGAGAGGCCGATCAGCGGTGCCGCAAAGGTGTCACCGACGGCGGCTGCATCGGTGTCGAACGTCAGGTCAAACTGCGTGTATTCGCCGTAGGTCGCAGACGGTGACAGCGTCTGAGCAGCCCCCATGATCAGACCTGAAAAGCGCCAGGTCTGCAGCTCGGCTTGAGCAGAGGCGGCGGCCAGCAGGCCTGCCGCAGCGAGGGTGATTGCGCGAAGTTTCATGGTCTATCCCTGATTGTTGATGGCGCCGCCGACGTTTGATCCGTCGGAGTGGCGGTGCCATTTTGCTGGCTTGCGTGTGACATCCATCACAGGGCGATCCCCCATCCGCTGGGGCGGCTTCTCGCGCAGGAACAAACCGTGACTTTCACCCCACGCAACGTGGTCCGAATAGGCGCGCACCGCCCCTGCTTATCTCGCTAAAGCTTCAAGGGGCGGCGGCCAACAATCCTTGCAACCCCCTTCAAGGATGTGCCCCCCATGAACCCCTGGATGCAGAAGCTGCTGGCGATGTCGTCAGGCGACGCCAAACGGTTCCAGATGATGGTCGCCCCGCTCATCGTGGTGACCGTGCTGGTGCTGATGGTGCTGCCCCTGCCGCCCCTGGTGCTGGACATCTTCTTCACCTTCAACATCGCCATGTCGCTGATGGTGATGATGGTGGCGGCCACCATGCTGCGCCCCCTGGACTTCGCGGCCTTTCCGGCGGTGCTGCTGCTGACCACGCTGCTGCGCCTGTCGTTGAACGTGGCCTCCACCCGGGTGGTGCTGCTCGAGGGCCACACCGGCACGGGCGCCGCCGGCGCGGTGATCGAATCCTTCGGCCACTTCCTGATCGGCGGCAACTTCGCGGTCGGGATCATCGTGTTCGCCATCCTGGTGGTGATCAACTTCACCGTGATCACCAAGGGTTCGGAGCGCATCGCCGAGGTGGCGGCCCGCTTCACCCTGGACGCCATGCCCGGCAAGCAGATGGCCATTGACGCCGACCTGGGCGCTGGCCTGATCGACGAGGCCGAGGCCCGCAAGCGCCGCCGCGAGGTGGGCGAAGAGGCCGAATTCCACGGCTCCATGGACGGTGCCTCGAAGTTCGTGCGCGGTGACGCGGTCGCCGGCATCCTGATCCTGTTCATCAACATCATTGGCGGCTTCATCATCGGCATGGTCCAGCACGGCTTGTCGGCCGGGCAGGCTGCCGAGTCCTACATCCTGCTGGCCATCGGTGACGCGCTGGTCGCGCAGATCCCGGCGCTGCTGATCTCTGTCGCTGCCGCCATGGTGGTCTCGCGGGTCGGCAAGGACCAGGACGTGGGCACCCAGATCACCAGCCAGATGCTGGAAAACCCCAAGGTCATCGGCGTGGCCGCAGGCATCATCGGCCTGCTGGGCGTGATCCCGGGCATGCCTTCGCTGATCTTCCTGCCGATGGCTGGTGGCCTGGGCTACGCGTCCTGGCGGATCCACGTCAAGAAGGAAGCCGAGCGCCAGGCACCGCCTGCACCGGAGAAGCCCCAGTCCGCGCCCAACCCCAACGGCGAGGCCTCGTGGGAAGACCTGCAGCCGGTCGACACCCTGGGCCTGGAAGTGGGCTACCGCCTGATCCAGTTGGTCGACAAGGAGCGCGGTGGCGACCTGCTCAACCGAATCAAGGGTGTTCGCCGCAAGTTCGCGCAAGAAGTCGGCTTCTTGCCGCCATCGGTGCACATCAAGGACAACCTGGAGCTCAAGCCCAGCTTCTACCGCATCACCCTGCGCGGTGCCGTGGTGGGCGAGGGCGAGGTCTTCCCCAACATGCTGATGGCCATCAACCCCGGCCACGTGACCAACCCGATCGCCGGCACCCAGGCCGTGGACCCCGCTTTCGGCCTGCCCGCCGTGTGGGTGGAAGAGCGCCAGCGCGATGTCGCGCAAATGGCCGGGTACACGGTGGTTGATCCCTCGACCGTCGTGGCGACCCATCTTTCACACTTGATGCAACTCCACGCCGCCAAGCTTTTGGGCCGCGTCGAGACCCAACAGCTCATCGAGCACGTGACGAAACTGGCTCCCAAACTGATCGAAGACGTGGTTCCCAAGATGGTCGGCATCGCAACCCTGCAGAAAGTGCTCCAGCTGCTCCTCGAAGAGGGCGTGCACATCCGCGACATGGGCTCGATCATCGAAACCATGGCCGAGCACTGCGCCGTGGCACCCAACCTGGTCAACGACCCGTCCGAGCTGGCCCGCCGCATCCGCGTGGGCCTGGCCCCGGCCATCGTCCAGCAGATCT
>NZ_DCXA01000098.1:16688-16907 GCF_002328915.1 Aquabacterium sp. UBA2148 | reverse complement strand
CGATGTGCACATCGGCGATGCGGCGCAGGCATTGGGAGGTTTGCACGTCATCGTCGCGGGCCTGCACCCGGCGCGGCGCATCGACCGACAGCTGGCTGGGCGATGTGCCCGGCGCGGGCAGCCCGGCACGCACGAGCGCATGGTGCACCTGGGTGACGAAGGTTGGTCGCCGTGGGCACCTGCGTGGCTCAGGCGCGGCCTGGCCACGCTGCTGCCGCG
>NZ_DCXA01000098.1:0-16634 GCF_002328915.1 Aquabacterium sp. UBA2148 | reverse complement strand
CGCTGCTGCCGCGCTGGCCCGGCTTGGCGGCGCCGGTGGCGCGCCTGGCGGTGCGCTGGGTGCAAGGGCGTCACGAGGGCGCTGCCGCGCAGGCCCGTTGGGCCCTGCTGCAGCAAGAGGAGCAACTGGCCAGCCAGCTCAGCTGGCGCGGTCGGCACCCCTGGGACCAGGCCTGACCCCCGGACTGTCTCCGAATGTTCCGCCGCCGTCCCGCCCCCGCCCGCGCCACGCCCCAGCCGCGCCTCCTTGTGGAGGAGCTGGAGCCACGCGTGCTTTTTTCGGCAGACGCCGAGGCGGTGCTGCCCGGCCTGAGCTGGCAAGCTGATCAGACTGCGGAGCCGCAGGTCGAGACCACCCTGGTGAGCGCTCACCAGGTGCGCAGCACCCAAGACGCGGCAACCACGGGTTCGCAAGCCGAGGCGCCGCGCCACGAGGTCGCATTCGTCGATGGGGGCATCGACAACGCCGACCAGCTCATTGCCTTGCTGCAGCAGCAAGCCCAGGCAGATGGCCGTGTGCTCGACGTGGTCCGGCTGGACGCCAACGCGGATGGCCTGCAGCAGATCGGCGACTGGTTGGCCCAGCATCAGGACCTGGACGCGGTCCACGTGTTCAGCCACGGGCAGGCGGGCTCGCTGCAACTGGGCTCGGCGGTGCTCGACAGCACCACCTTGGCCGAGCGGGCCGGTGAGCTCGTGCAGTGGTCGCAAGCCTTTGGCGATGACGGCGATTTGCTGCTTTACGGATGCGACCTGGCCGCCAGCGCCGAAGGCAGGCAGCTGCTGTCCGACCTGTCCTTGCTGACCGGTGCCGACGCGGCCGCCAGCGAGGACCGAACCGGCGCCAGCGCGCTCGGCGGTGACTGGGTGCTGGAGCAACGTGTCGGGCAGGTCGAGACCTCGGTGGCGCTGGGCGAGGGCCTGCAGACCCAATGGCAGGGTGTGCTGGCCACGGCCACCTTCCAGCAGGGGGTGTCCAGCTACACGGGCACGCAGGACACGGTCATCAACTCTGCGGCCCCGAACACGGCAGACGGCAGCAACACCTTGTTGAACATGCTGAATGCAAACAACGATGCCAAACAGGTCTTGCTGCGCTTTGACAACCTGTTCAGCAGCGGAGGGGGCAGCATCCCGGATGGCTCCGTCATCACCTCGGCCACGGTGCGCCTGTACATCACCGAAGACGGCACCGGTGATGCTTACCTGCACCGCATCCTGGCGGCGAACTGGGATGAATCGTCGACCTGGAATTCGCTGACGAATGGCATCTCGATCGATAACGTGGAGGCCTCTTCGACCTCGGCTGGCGCCAACGACCTCAGCAGCAAAAACGTCTACACCACCTTCACGGTCACCAGCACGGTGCAGGCCTGGGCCAATGGCGCGAGCAACCTGGGCTGGATGCTCTACACCGATGGCAACGAGGTCGCGTTCGCCAGTTCCGAGAACGGCACCTCCGCCTACCGTCCGCTGCTGACCATCAACTACACCGCCCCCACGCCGCCGGCGGTGGACCTCAATGGCGGCGTGGCTGGCACCGGTTATTCGGCCGCGTACTTCGAGAACACGCCCGTCAACATCACCAGCAGCACCCTGGCCACCGTGACCGCTGGCAGCAACGGCATCAGCCCCAACCTCAGCGGCATGACGGTGACCATCAGCAACATCCAGAACGCGGGTCTGGAGTCGCTGCTGGCCGATGTCACGGGCACGAACATCAGCAAGTCTTACAACGCCACCACCGGGGTGCTCACGCTCAGCGGCAGCGACACGGCGGCCAACTACCAGCAGGTGCTGCGCACCATCCAGTACGACAACGCCTCCGACCACCCGAGCACCACCACCCGCACGATCAACTTCGTGGCGATGGACCCGTATGGCGGCAACAGCGCCACCGCGACCGCTTCGGTCACCGTCACGCGCGTCAACGACGCACCGGTCATCACCAGCAATGGCGGCGGCGCCACTGCCAACGTCAACGTCAACGAGACCCTCACGTCGGTCACCACGGTGGTGGCCACCGACGCCGAGGGCAGCGCCATCACCTACAGCCTGGGCGGCATCGACGCTTCGCTGTTCAACCTCAACAGCAGCACAGGCGTTCTGACCTTCAAGAACGCCCCCGACTTCGAAAGCCCTCAGGACAACGGTGGCGACAACGTCTACAACGTGACCGTGTACGCCAGCGACAGCCTGCTGCTGGACCAGCAGGACATCGCCATCACGGTGCTCGACATGCCGACGACCTTGGTGGTGGACACCACGGCCGACACCAACGACACCGGCCTGGGCACGGGCTTCAACGTCGAGCAGCTCAACGCCAGCAAGGGCACGGACGGCAAGGTGTCGCTGCGCGAGGCCATCATCGCGGCCAACAACACCGCCGGGCTGAACGTTGTCACCTTCAACATCACGGGCGCTTCGGGGGCTTACGGCGAGTACACGATCACGCTGAGCTCGACGCTGCCGACCATCTCCGATGCCATCTACCTGAACGCGGCGACCCAGGCCGGCTACAGCACGCATCCGCTCATCGTGCTCGATGGCGAAGGCGGCAGCGGGCACGGCTTCACGCTCAACTCGACGGCCGACGGCAGCACCATCCGCGGCTTCGTGATCCGCGACTTCTCGGCCGATGGCATCCACATCGACTCGGGCTCTGACAACCACACCATCGTTGGCAACTACATCGGCAGCTTCAACGCCGATGGCAGCAACGCAGGCACGGGAGAGCGCAACGCATCCGAAGGCATCGAGAGCTATGGCGCCAACGTGCTGATCGGGGGCACGACGGCGGCAGATCGCAACGTGATCTCCGGCAACGCTTCGGCCTACAACATCTACCTGGCCAGCGGTGCCAATGGCACCACCGTGAGCGGCAACTACATCGGCACCGATGCCGCCGGCACCAGCGCCTTCACCAGCACCAACAGCGCCCACGGGATCATGCTGGAGACCTCCGCCAGCAACGTCACCATCGGCGGCACGGCAGCCGGTGCTGGCAACGTGATCTCGGGCTTCAGCAACCGGGGCGTGTGGGTCACCACCACGGGCACGGTGACCGTGCAGGGCAACAAGATCGGCACCGACGTCACGGGCACGGTTGACCTGGGCAACACCGGCTACGGCCTGTACGTGGACGACGGCGGCACCGTCACCATCGGCGGCACGGCGGCGGGCGCGGGCAACCTGGTGTCGGGCAACGATGGCGGCGGCATCTACATCGGTGGCAGCGTGACCGCCACCGTGCAGGGCAACATGCTGGCCCTGATGCTCAGCCTAAGCACGGCAGGCTTGCTGGTCTATTACTTCTACCTGCGGCGCATGCTGCAGCACCTGGACCCATCCCAGGCCATCCCCGAGCGCGTGAGGGCGGCTTTCGATGCCCTGGCCGAAGGCCTGCTCGTGCTCGATCATCAGCAGCGCATCATGCTCACCAACGAGGCCTTCTCGCGGCTCTACCCCAGTGAGGGCGCGCAGCTGGGCAGACCGGTGTCGGAGCTGGCCTGGCTCAACGATGCGCTGGGTGACGCGGCCAAGAACCCACCCTGGCTGGTGGCGATGAAGACCCGCGAGCCCGTGCTGGGCGTGCAGGTGCGCATCACCGGCGAAGACGGTCAGGCGCGTCAGGCCTTGATGAACTGCGCCGCCATCTGCGATGCCAAGGGCGCTCCCCGGGGATGCGTGGTCACGCTCGACGACGTCACCGAACTCGACCGCGCCAACGTTCGCCTGCGTGAAGCGCTGGGTGAGCTGGAACGCTCTCACGACCGCATCCAGACGCAGAACGTCGAGCTTGAAAAGCTCGCCAACCACGACCCGATGACGGGCTGCCTGAACCGCCGGGCTTTCTACGCCCGGGCCGAGCCGCTCTTTTCTCGCGCCCGCGAGCAGGGCACGCCCCTGGCCTGCATCATGAGCGACATCGACAAGTTCAAGAACTTCAACGACACCCATGGCCACGCCGTGGGCGACCAGGTCATCCAGCAGGTGGCGGCCTTGCTCAAAACCTCCCTGCGACCTGAAGACCTCCTGTGCCGCTACGGTGGCGAGGAGTTCTGCATCGTGCTGCCCAACACGCCGCTGCCCGAGGCGCTGCGCGTGGCCCAGCGCATGCGCGCCCGCATGGAGGCCGAAGCCGGCCCCGGGGTGACCAGCGTGGCAGGCCTGCGCATCACCTCCAGCTTCGGTGTGTGCACCCTGCCCGAAAGCCAGGTTGCTTCCCTGGACAAGCTGATCGAGCAGGCCGACGCCGGCCTGTACGCGGCCAAGGAAGCGGGGCGCAACCGGGTCCGCTATGCCCCCGGCGTGCAGGCTTCGCTGGATGTCGTGAAATCGTCCACCGCCTGAGGCGCCTTCTGGCGCCCAGGCCGTTGCCGTGCAGGGTTTGACACCAGGCAATGCCTGACACAGCGGGCAATGGCTTGGCGCACAATGGAATCGCGCGGGTGTCTTGCGGGCCTGCGAGGTGTCGATGTGCGCCGCAAGCCCCTTGACCCAAAGCTCCCTTGGCCATGGCCCGCACACCTGCTTCCGCACACCAACACCTGCCGGTGCTGGTGCCCCTGGCGCTCAGCGTCCTGGCCTTGTTGTTGACCCACCTCGCGCTCAGGCAACTCGAAGAAGGCGAGCGAGACGCAGCCTTTGCCAAGCAGGCCGTGAGGCTGCATGAACGCCTGGCCCAGCGGCTTCAGATATGCGATGCCATCTTGCGCGGTGCGGCCGGGTTGTTCGCGTCGTCCCAGAACGTCACGCGCGAAGAGTGGCGTGAGTACGTCGTGGCCTTGAGGCTGGAAGAGGTCCAACTGGGCATTCAGGGCTTGGGCTACTCGCAGCACATCTTGCCCGCTGACCTGCCCGAGCACCTGCGAGAGGTCCGTGCCAGTGGCTTTCCGGCTTACGATGTCACGCCCAACGGGCCGCGGGATCGCTACAGCGCCATCGTCTACCTCGAGCCCTTTACCGGGCGCAACCTGCGCGCTTTTGGCTACGACATGATGTCCGAGCCGGTGCGCGGCGAGGCCATGTCGCACGCCCGTGACCAGGGCGGCATCGCGTACAGCGGTGGCGTGCGATTGGTTCAGGAAACCGATGCCAACGTTCAGACCGGGGTGCTGGCCTACCTGCCGGTCTACGAAGGTGGCATGGTGCCCGTGTCGACCGAGCAACGCCGAGCCCGCCTGAAGGGCTGGGTCTACAGCCCCATCCGCATTGGCGACCTCCTGGGTGCCGTGTTCCAGGACGAATTGCAACGCGTCAAGGTGCGCCTGGTCGACCAGGGCATCAACAGCCAAGGCAAGCCCCAGGTGCTGTTCGAGAGCGCCCCGCAGGTTCAACCCGACGGCGTGATGCAGGACGCGAGCCTGCCCGAGGTCAGCCTCACCATGTGGTTGCATGGCCGCCAATGGGAGGTGCGCTACAGCGCGCTGCCCGGCTTTTGGCCGCTCAATGGGCGAAACACGCATGCCCTGACGCTGGCTGGCGTGGCGCTGGCGGGCGCCTTGCTTTGCGCCCTGACCTGGAGCCTGGCGAACACGCGCGCTCGCGCACGCGTCATGGCGGCTTCGTTGGCCAGCGAGCTGGCCGATGGCGAGCAGCGCTTTCGGCTCATGGCCGAGGCCTTGAAGGACCACGCCATCTTCATGCTAGACGCCCGTGGCGTCATCATCAGCTGGAACCAGGGCGCAGAGCGCATCAAGGGCTGGCACGCCGACGAAGCCATCGGCCGGCACTACAGCTGTTTTTTCTCCGAAGCCGATGTGGCGGCAGGCAAGCCTCAGCAGGCACTGGCTGCGGCCCTGGTCAATGGGCAGTACAGCGAAGAGGGATGGCGCCAACGCAAGGACGGCACGCTCTTTCGGGCCAGTGTGCTCATCCTGACCTTGTGCGACGCCCAGGGGCAGGTCAAAGGTTTTGCCAAGATCACGCGCGACATCACCGAGGCCCACGAACAGGCCGAGCGCCTGAAACTCGCGGCCACGGTGTTCCGCTCCACACAGGAGGGGGTGGTCATCAGCGACCCGCAAGGCCGTGTGATGGCGGTGAACCCGGCCTTCGAGCGCATCACCGAGTACCGGGAGTCGGACGTGCTGGGCATGAACCTGAGGCTGCTGTCTTCAGGTCGGCACGAGCGGGCCTTCTTCCAGAACCTGTGGCGCGAACTGCTGGAGACAGGCACCTGGCAAGGCGAGATCTGGAACCGCCGCAAGGGCGGCGAAATCTTCCCGAGCTGGTTGGCCATCAGCACCGTGCGCGATGACCAGCAGCGCGTGATCAACCACGTGGGCGTGTACACCGACATCACGCGCATCCCCCATGCCGAGACGCAGATGGAGCGCCTGGCCCACCACGATGCGCTGACCGAGCTGCCCAACCGGCTGCTGCTGAACTCGCGCCTGGCTCACACGCTGGAGCGCACGCTGCGTGGGGGCGGCCGGTGTGCGGTCATGTTCCTCGACCTGGACAAGTTCAAGCCCGTCAACGACCAGATGGGTCACGAAGCCGGGGACGAGTTGCTCAAGGGCGTGGCCAAGCGATTGCGCCTGCACCTGCGCGACAACGACACCGTGGCCCGCATCGGGGGCGACGAGTTCGTGGTGGTGCTCGAAGACCTGAGCAGCCCGGAGGGCGCCGAGGTGGTGGCGCGCGCCATCATCGAGCGCATGCAGCGCCCCTTTGCATTGTCCGGCGACCGGGAGGCCCACATCGGCTGCAGCGTGGGCATCGCGATGTTCCCGCAGGACGGCACCGATGGCGAAACGCTGCTGCGGCATGCGGACGCCGCCTTGTACGCGGCCAAGGCGGCAGGGCGGGGTGCGTTCAGGTTCTTTTCATAAATAGATGTTTGTTTTTTGGCATTTTTGATAACATGAATGAATGCCAAAGCCATCTCGCGCCCTTGCTTGCATGCCGCCCGCCGTGCTGGCGCAGATGCGGCAGTTGGGCGAGCACCTGACCATTGCTCGCAAACGGCGCAAGGCATCGCGAAAGGCCTGGGCAGAGCGCATCGGTGTCACCGAGCCCACGCTGGCGCGCATGGAAAAGGGCGACCCATCGGTGGCCTTTGGCAGCTACGCCACGGCCTTGTGGCTGATCGGGCGTGCACAGGCCCTGGCCGAGCTGGCGTCTCCTGATCTCGACTTGGGCGCACTGGAGAGCGATGTCCGCTCGGCGTCGATGCGTTCCGTGCGCAAAGGGCCTGCTGCCGATGGTGGTTTGCAGCAGTCGGCGCAACTGAGCGCAGGCAGCAAGCCATGAGCGACATCACCGATGCCCGCACAGGGGCCCTGACCGGCCCCTGGGACGAGCTGCACCTGTGGTGGTTGGGGCGTCCGCACTCCCCCTTTCCGATCGGGGTTCTGCGCTTCGTGCCGTCCATGCGTGGGGCCTCCCTGCGCTATCACGAGGACTGGTTGAAACGCGGCTTCGCCTTGAGCGAAGACCTGCCCTTGCTCGACCAGGTCTTCTTGCCCTCAAGCAAGGACACGGCCGCAGGCGCGGTCGATGACGCCCGCCCTGATCGCTGGGGCGAGCGCGTCATCCGGCTGCTGGACCGCCCGGCACGCCTGTCCATCATGGAGCACTTGTTCCTGGCCGGTGATGAGCGCCTGGGTGCGCTCGGGGTATCGCTGTCGGGGCAGGTGTACCTGCCGCGTGCACAGGGCCCGCTGCCGGCTTTTGCAGACGCACAGGCGCTGCACGACGTGGTTCGCCAGGTCGAAGCGGGCACCCCGATTCGCGACGAGCTCAAGCGCTTGATCGCGCCTGGCGTGACCATGGGCGGCGCCCGGCCGAAGGCGCTGATCCAGATGGATGGGCACCCGTGGGTGATCAAGTTTGCCGACGCGGGTGAGCTGCTGGACGAGCCGCTCATCGAGCACGCGACCATGACCCTGGCCGCACGTGCGGGCATCAACGTGGCGCCCACCCGGGCGATTGCCCTGACCAAAGGCCACGCGGTGGCTGTGCGTCGCTTTGACCGCCTGCCCAGCCCGGATGGCCTGTTGCGCCTGCATGCTTTGTCAGCCCACGTGGCTTTGCGCGCAGCGGGTGAAGAGATGGGCTACCCCGAGCTGGCGCAGCTGCTGCGGCGCCGAGGCCCTTTGCGCGATGGCATCAACCAGGCGCAAATGCATGAGCTGTTTCGGCGCATGGTCTTCAACATCCTGATCGACAACACCGACGACCACGAGAAGAACCACGTGCTGCTGATGAACGAGCGCTGCGAGTACGAACTCTCGCCCGCGTTCGACGTGTTGCCGACCGGGCAGGCGCTGGGGTATCAGCAAATGCGCGTGGGCCGCGACGGTGCGGTCTCATCCATCGACAACGCCTTGTCGGACGCGGCCTTGTTCGGGCTCAGTGCTCATCAGGCACGCGATGCGGTGCGGCGAGTGGCTGCGGTGGTGGACGGGTGGCGAGCGCACTTCAAGGCATGTGGCGTGCGCGATGCGGATGTCGAGATGCTGGCGGGGCAGGTGGATCGGGAGGGGTTGGTGAGGCAGCGGAAGGTGGCGCGATCGGATCGCTGACGAGTTGAAAGTCGTGCCAAATGAGAAGGCCGCTGTACGCGGCCTTCTGTTGTCTTCGCCAGGCCCCCGAGGGCCTTTGGAGTGTGCTTGCTCAAGCCGCCAGCGGCAACGCCCCCACGCCATGGAACTTGGCCTCACGCAGCCCCAGCATCTGCCGCGCTTCAGCCGGCGAAGCCACCTCGCGCCCCGCGCGCTTAGCGCAAGCGGCCAGCGCTTCGATCAGCTGCCCGTTGCCCGTGGTCTTCTCGCCACCCGGCAGGTAGAAGGTGTCTTCCACGCCGGTGCGCAGCATGCCGCCCAGGTCGGCGGTGGCCTGGTGCACGGCCCAGATTTCTTCGCGGCCGATCAGCGTGGTCTGCCAGATGGTGTTCGGCTCGCGGTACTTGACCAGCAGCTTGAGCAGATCGGCATCGGCCGGCATGCCCGAGGCCACGCCCATCACGAAGTTGTATTCCAGGTGTTCGGCCATGCCGGCCTTCTGGTACATGCCCACCGAGCGCACGATGCCCACGTCGAAGCACTCGAACTCGGGGCGCGTGCCGGTCTCGTTCATCACGTCGATCATGGCCTTGACCTTGTCGACCGTGTTGTCAAAAAGCATGGGCGGCCAGGCCCACTGGCCGTTGTCCTTGATCTTGAGGTAGTTCAGGCTGCCGGCGTTGCAGGCCGCGATCTCGGGGCGCACGGCGCGAATGCAGGCCGAAGGGCCGCTGATGTCGGGCCCCACCACGCCGGTGGTCAGGTTGATGATGACGCCCGGGCAGGCTTCGCGGATGGCGGTGTCGATCTCGCCGGCCACGGCCGGGTCCCAGCTGGGGAAGCGACCCATGCCGGGCTCTTGCCTGCGCAGGTGCACGTGCATGATCGACGCGCCCGCGTCAAAGGCCTCGCGCGCAGCGGCGGCCATTTCCTTAGGCAGCACGGGCACGGGGTGCTGCGCCGGGTCGGTGAGCACGCCGGTCAGCGCGCAGGTCAGGATGGCCTTGTCCATGTCAGTCTTCCTTGTTGAGTTCGATGTCGATCAGCAGGGTCTTGGCCTGCACCTGGTCGCCCGCTTTCGCGTACACAGCTTTGATCACGCCCGGCGCCTGGGCGTTGAGCCACATTTCCATCTTCATGGCCTCGATGGCCAACAGCGGCTGGCCTTCGGTGACGGCGTCACCGGCCTGCACCAGCACCTGTGTGACGGTGCCGGCCACGGGCGCCAGGGCGCGGCTCGGGTCGAGGGCGTTGCCCGCGTCCGGCCAGGCCGAGACCTCGGCGAAGGTGAAAACAGCGGCGTCGATGACGAGGTTCAGGGTGTCGCCCAGCCACACGGCGCGCACGCGTCGCTGCACGCCATCGAGCTCGACGCGGGCTTCGCCGCGCGTGGCGTCTTCGCTCAGCAGCTTCACGGCGACGGGGGCGGCTTGCGGGTTCATCGCCACGTTGTAGAGGCCGCCTGAGGCAGCGCTCACGCGCAGCGTGCGCTTGACAGTGTCTTGCTGCAAGGGCAGGTCCCAGGCGCTGACGCTGTCGGCGCGCAGCAGCTGGGTCGTGCCTTGCTGGCGCGCACCAAACAGCGCGCCCGCGATCAGCCAAGCATCGTCTGCGGCCACCGGCGCATGCAGGATCGCATCGCCATCGGCTTGCCACTGGTCGATCAGCGTGGTGGTCATGCTGCCAGCTCGGAAACGCGGGTGGTCGACCAGGTCGCGCAGGAAGCGGGCGTTGTGCTTGAGGCCCAGCAGCGGGGCGTCGTCCAGCGTGGCCATCAGGCGGCGGATGGCGTCGGCGCGGTCGCGTCCGTGCACGATGAGCTTGGCCACCATCGGGTCGTAGTGCGGGGTGACTTCGCCACCTTCGCGGATGCCGTCGTCGATGCGCACGCCGTCATACAGGGCCAGCGCAGGGCGCCACCACTGCACCGGACCGGTCTGCGGCGCAAAGCCCGCGTACGGGTCTTCGGCGTACAGGCGAGCCTCGATGGCGTGGCCGCTCAAGGTGATGTCTTCTTGCTTGACGGGCAGCGGCTGGCCTTCGGCCACGCGGATCTGCCACTCCACCAGGTCGAAGCCCGAGACCATCTCGGTGACCGGGTGCTCGACCTGCAGGCGCGTGTTCATCTCCATGAAATAGAAAGCCGAGACGCCTGCGCCACCCAAGCCGGCGCCACCCGCTTGTTCACAGATGAACTCGACCGTGCCCGCGCCCACATAGCCCACGCTCTGGGCGGCGGCCACGGCGGCGGCGCCCATCTGCGCGCGAAGTTCGGGCGACATGCCGGGGGCCGGCGCTTCTTCCAGCACCTTCTGGTGGCGGCGTTGCACCGAGCAGTCGCGCTCACCCAGGTGCACCACGTTGCCATGCGCATCGGCGAACACCTGGATCTCGATGTGCCTTGGCTGCGTGACATAGCGCTCGATCAGCACGTGCTGGTCACCGAAGCTGGCTTGGGCTTCACGTTGGCACGAAGCAAGCGCAGGCGTGAACTCATTGGCCTGTCGCACGATGCGCATGCCCTTGCCACCACCGCCCGCGCTGGCCTTGATCAGCACCGGAAAGCCGATGGATTGGGCCTGTGCGAGCAGGAAGTCGCTGTCTTGCCGGTCACCGTGGTAGCCGGGCACCAGGGGCACGCCGGCCTTTTCCATCAGGGCCTTGGCGGCCGACTTGCTGCCCATGGCCGCGATGGCCGAAGGCGGCGGGCCGATGAAGGCGATGCCGGCGTTGGTGCAAGCTTGCGCGAAGCCTTCGTTCTCCGAGAGGAAGCCGTAGCCAGGGTGCACGGCCTGCGCCCCCGTGGCCTTCGCGACCTCTAGGATGCGGTCGGCGCGCAGGTAGCTCTCGCGCGGGCTGGCCGGGCCGATGCAGACGGCTTCGTCGCAGGCCTGTACGTGGCGCGCATGGGCGTCGGCTTCGGAGTAGACGGCCACGGTGCGGATGCCCAAGCGGCGCGCGGTCGCGGCCACTCGGCAGGCGATTTCGCCTCGGTTGGCGATGAGGATTTTGGTGAACATGCGTGGCCTCAGTTCTTGTTCACCCACGGCGGCGTGCCGCGCGTGAGGAAGGCGTTGAGCCCTGCCTTGCCCTCGTCGCTGGCGCGCACGTCGGCGATGCGGCGGGCGGTCACGTCGCGCAGCTCGTGCGTGATCGGGCGGCTGCCGATTTCGCGCACCAGCGTCTTGCACTCGCGCACGGCGTTCGGGCCGTTGCGCAAGATGGCGTCAACGATGCCTTGCGTGGTCGCGCTCAAGGCATCTGGCGCCACCACCTCGTGCACCATGCCCATGGCCTGCGCTCGCTCGGCCGAGAAGCGCTCGGCCGTCACGAAGTAGCGCCGCGCGGCCCGCTCGCCAATCGCGTGGATCACGTAGGGGCTGATGGTGGCCGGGATCAGGCCGAGCTTGGCCTCTGACAGGCAGAACTGCGCGGACTCGGCCGCCACCACCACATCGCAGCAAGACACCAGGCCCACGCCGCCGCCGTAGCAGTCGCCCTGCACCTCCGCGACAACGGGCACGGGGCAGCAGGTCAGCGTCCACAGCATGTTCGCCAGGCGCGAGGCGTCGCGGTGGTTGTCCACCCAGCTGTAGTCGGCGGTCTGGCGCATCCAGTTCAGGTCGGCGCCCGAGCAAAAGGCCACGCCCGTCGAGCCCAGCACCACGGCGCGCAGCTCGGCGTCGTCCTGGAACGATGCAAAAACCCGCGTGAGCTCGGCCACCGTGTCGGCGTGGAAGGCGTTGCGCACGTCGGGGCGGTTGAGTCGAACCGTGGCCACGTTGCCTTGTCGGCTCACGTCCAGGTGCTGCAGCGACGAAACATCCAATGAAGCGCTCATGCGCATCTCCTCACATGCGGAAGACGCCGAATCGCGTCTCGGGGATGGGGGCGTTCAGGCTGGCGCTGAGCGCCAGAGCCAGCACGCGGCGGGTGTCGGTGGGGCGGATCAGGCCATCGTCCCATAGGCGGGCGGTGGCGTAGTAGGGGTGGCCTTGCGCTTCGTACTGATCACGGATGGGGGCCTTGAAAGCGGCCTCTTCGTCGGCGCTCCACTGCCCGCCCTTGGCCTCGATGCCATCGCGCTTGACGGTGGCCAGCACCGAAGCGGCCTGCTCGCCGCCCATCACGCTGATGCGCGCGTTCGGCCACATCCACACGAAGCGCGGGTTGAAGGCGCGGCCGCACATGCCGTAGTTGCCCGCGCCGAAGCTGCCACCGATGACGACGGTGAATTTGGGCACCTGCGCGCACGACACGGCGGTCACCATCTTGGCGCCCGCCCGCGCGATGCCTTCGTTCTCGACCTTGCGGCCCACCATGAAGCCGGTGATGTTCTGCAGGAACACCAGCGGCACCTTGCGCTGGCAGCACAGCTCGATGAAGTGCGCGCCCTTGTTGGCCGACTCCGAAAACAGGATGCCGTTGTTGGCCACGATGCCCACCGGCATGCCCTCGATGTGCGCGAAGCCGCACACCAGGGTGGCGCCGTAGCGAGCCTTGAACTCGTCGAACTCGGAGCCATCGACCAGCCGGGCGATGACCTCGCGCACGTCAAAAGGCTTGCGCGTGTCGGTCGGGATCACGCCCATCAGCTCGGCCTCGTCCAGCAGGGGAGGGCGGGGGGTGATCAGCGACAGCTCAGGCAACTTGCGCCAGTTCAGTCGCGCCACGCATTGCCGCGCGATCGCCAGCGCGTGCTCGTCGTCGCGCGCCAGGTGGTCGGCCACGCCCGACAGCCGCGTGTGCACGTCGCCGCCGCCCAGGTCTTCGGCCGTGACCTCTTCGCCCGTGGCGGCTTTGACCAGCGGCGGGCCACCCAGGAAGATCGTGCCCTGCTTGGCCACGATGATGGTCTCGTCGCTCATGGCCGGCATGTAGGCGCCACCGGCCGTGCAAGAGCCCATCACCACGGCGATCTGCGGGATGCCGGCCGCGCTCATGTTGGCCTGGTTGTAGAAGATGCGGCCGAAGTGGTCGCGATCCGGAAAGACCTCGTCCTGGTTCGGCAGGTTGGCGCCGCCCGAGTCGACCAGGTAGATGCAGGGCAGGCGGTTCTGCTGAGCGATCTCCTGCGCGCGCAGGTGCTTCTTGACGGTCAAGGGGTAGTAGGTGCCGCCTTTGACGGTGGCGTCGTTGCACACCACCATGCATTCCACGCCTGCCACCCGGCCGATGCCGGCGATCACGCCCGCGCAGGGCGCCGCGTTGTCGTACACGTTCAAGGCGGCCAATGGCGCGACTTCCAGAAAAGGCGAGCCGGCGTCGAGCAACTGGGCCACGCGGTCGCGCGGCAGCAGCTTGCCTCGGGCCAGGTGTTTGGCGCGCGGGGCCTCGCCGCCGCCCAGGGCGACGACGTCAAGCAGGCGTTCCAGGTCCTCGACGAGGGCCTGCATGGCGCTGGCGTTGGCCAGGTGGGCCTCGCTGCGCGGGTTGAGCTGGGTGTTCAGCACGGGCATGGGGTCTCCGTTCAGCGGATGGACGGCGGGGTTTCGGTTTGTCGCAAGGCCGCCGCCACCTCGTCGCGCAGGCGACGCAGGGCTTCCAGCGAGGTGTCACGCGGCATCACGGCCGACCAGATCAGCTCGGTCAGCTGCTCGGCCGTGGTGTCGATGCGTGGGCGCTTCTGGGTGGTGATGGCGTCCCAGAGCACGTGCTCCATCGAGCCGTAGACCAGGTCGCGCAGCAGGCGCAGCGGCATGTCGGCTCGCACGTCGCCCGAGGCCTGGCCTTCTGCCAGGGCCTGCATCAGCGGTGCGGTGTAGCGGCGGCGGCACTCGGCCAGCACGGCGGCGAGCTCGGGGTCGGCGGCGCGGCCCTCGCTGAGCACCAGGGCGCACAGCCCGGAGCCGTCGGCCAGCAGGGTGAGCAGGTGGGCGCGCACCACGTGGGCCAGCTTGGCGTGCACGCCTTGCAGCTTGGGCAGGTCACGCTCGAGCTCGGTGCTGATCTCGTCGTACCACTCGGTGATGACCTGGATGCACAGCTCTCGCTTGCCCGGGAAGTAGGTGAAAACGGTGGCTTCGGACACCCCGGCCAGCTCGGCGATGTGGGCCATGGTCGCGCGCTGAAAGCCCTGGGCCGAGAACACCTGGCGGGCAGCGGCGAGGATGGCCTGCACGCGGTGGGCAGAGCGGGCCTGTCGGGGTTGGTGGCGTTGCAGCGAGGTGCTCATATTGAGTCTGACTCAAGAATTGAGTCCATCATGCCAGCCAAATGCACCGATGTGCGTCGGACAAAATC
Organism: Aquabacterium sp. UBA2148; assembly: GCF_002328915.1. Classification (NCBI taxonomy): domain Bacteria; kingdom Pseudomonadati; phylum Pseudomonadota; class Betaproteobacteria; order Burkholderiales; family Sphaerotilaceae; genus Aquabacterium; species Aquabacterium sp. UBA2148. The sequence goes on along the minus strand of NZ_DCXA01000098.1, from coordinate 1,879 downwards.
AGGGTTTGACCGGATGACTTGTCAAGTTCGACTCAAGATAAGAGTCGGTCGGGGCTGCATGGCGGTGGCATCATCGCCCCCTGCCACCCAACTGCGAACCGCGCCCCATGTCCGCCGCCGACCTGAGCACCTTGAGCACCCTGAGCAACTTGCCCTGGGACCGCCCGAACCCGCACACCCTGGTGGTGACCGTGGCGCCCGAGCACATCGACCTCATGCGGCACACCAACAACGTGGTTTACCTGCAGTGGCTCGAAGACATCGCCTGGGCGCACTCGACCGCGCTGGGCCTGGGGCCGGCCGAGTACGAGGCCCTGGGCCACGGCATGGTGGTGCGCCAGCACGAGCTCAACTACATCCAGGCCACCCGCCTGGGCGAGCGCATCGCCCTGGGCACCTGGTTGACCGGGGCCGACAAGCTCACCTTGCAGCGCCACTACCAGTTCATCCGAATCGACGATGGCCAGACGGCCTTTCGCGGCCGCAGCGAGTTCGTCTGTGTCGACATCGCCCAGGGCAAGGTGCGCCGCATGCCCTCTGCTTTTGTGCAGGCTTACACGAATGCGGTGGTGCCGGCCCAGGCAGGCTGAGCCCATTTGATCCGTTCGGCCCCTCAAGCCGAGCGGCCTTCCCGCCGAAAAGCTGACATCCCCTTATGCCGGGGCGGCGCAGCAGGATCGCAGCCGGGGGCCAGCATCCATTGCCGAGCCTGTCCACCGGAGGGATCCATGTCGCTCAACCAAATCTCCATCGGCGCGCGCATCGCCGCGCTCGCCGCCTTGCTGCTGCTCATCACCTTGCTGGTGGGCGGGCTGGGCTGGATGGCCATGCGCAACAGCACGCACCACATCGAGCAAGCCCACGCGATGTCGCAGGAGCACGCCCGTGCCATCGACCTGGCCCGAAGCGCCCAGGTCAGCTTCAAGATCCAGATCCAGGAGTGGAAGAACCTGCTGTTGCGCAGCCACCAGGCCGAGGCGCATGCCAAGTACCGCAAGGCCTTCGAAAAGGAGGGCGGCGAGGTGGCCTCCCGCCTGACCGAGCTGGAGGCGCTTTATGGCCAGATGGGCCTGGACACCGCGCCAGTCAAGGCATCCCGAGAGTCGCTGGCCGCCTTGCAGCAGACCTACCTCGCGGCCCTGGGGGCGTTCGACATGGCCGACCCTGCAGGCAGCGCCCAGGTGGTTGACAAGGCCGTCAAGGGCAAGGACAGGGAGCCCACCGCCCAGCTGGACAAGCTCGTGGCCGCGGTGTTCGAGCTGAGTCAACAGCGCCAGGCCAGCGCGCAGGAGGCTGCCCAGGCGGCGACCGCACAGGTGCTCGCGGGCATCGCCGTCCTGTTGGCCATTGGTCTGTCGGTCGGCTCGGCCGCGAGTTGGCTGATCCTGCGCAGCATCACCCGCCCGCTGAGCGAGGTGCTGCACGCCGCCGCCGACGTGGCCGCTGGCCGGCTCGACCGCCAGCTCAACGCCCAGGGGCGCGATGAACTCAGCCACCTGGTGGCCACCGTCATCCGCATGAACGAAAGCCTTCGCGGCGTGGTCTCGCAGGTGCGCACCTCGGCTGAAACCGTGGCGCACGCTTCCTCGGAGATCGCGGTGGGCAATCAGGACCTCTCGCTGCGCACCGAGCAGCAGGCCTCTCGCCAGCAGGAAACCGCCGCCTCGGTCGAGCAGCTCAGCGCGGGCGTGCAGCAGTCGGCCAGCCACGCCGCCCAGGCAGGACAGCTGGCCGATCAGGCCACCGTGGTCGCCGAGCGGGGTGGTGCGGTCGTCGGCCAGGTGGTCGAGACCATGGGCGCCATCCACGCCAGCTCGCGCAAGATCGCCGACATCATCAGCGTGATCGACGGCATTGCCTTCCAGACCAACATCCTGGC
>NZ_DCXA01000315.1:0-7289 GCF_002328915.1 Aquabacterium sp. UBA2148 | reverse complement strand
GCTCGAAGGCCAGCGCGACGTGCACCTGATGGCCGGCACCGACCGCAGCGCCGCCAACTTGCTGCAGGCCGACGCCGACACCCGCCTGTGGAACCGCACGGCGGTGCCCATCGAGACCGACCCCAAGGCGCACGCCGAGGTGGTGCAGTCCAACGACATCAACGTGGCCGATGGCGCGCAGGTGCGCTCGGTGCGCAGCGTCTACCTGACCGCCACCGAAGGCGACCACAGCACGCGAGGCTTCGGCGAAGGCACCGATGCCTACCGCGAAGTTCTCTCCGCCATCGGTGAGTTCTTCGGCGCGGACACCTCCTCGCTCAAGATCAGTGGCGGCAGCACCTGGGACAACACCCGCAACCCCAACGCCATCACCTCGTCGGTCAATGTCGACGGCAAGGTCGAGGCGGGCATCTGGCACCTGCAGCACCTGACCTACCGGGCCGACGGCGGCTTCAGCATGTCCGAGGGCGTGAGCTTCACCACGCGCGACAACGTCAAGCTGGCCGACCTGCTGACGGCCGAGATCGACAAGCTGCGCCAGAAGGCCGACCAGGTGCGCAACGCGGCCAACAACTACACCGGTGACACCAACGCCGCCGACGTGGCCCTGGCGCTGGACAACGACGCCGACATCCTGGAGGCGCAACTGGCGGCCCTGGGTGGCAACACCCGCGTCGGCTTCCTCGACGTCGGCCCCATCCTGGCCACCACCGGCAACGTCAACGTCACCTCGCGCGTGCTCACGGGCGCAGCCAGCGGCCAGCTGATTGCCCCGGGCGACGTGCGCATCGACATCGACAACCAGTCCACGCGCTTCATGACCACCAGCACGCTGACCATCCCCGACGAGGAGGGTGGCCAGGTGCTGTGGAACGGCCAGCGCGTCTCCTCGAAAGAGCAGATCAACGCGCGCAACCGCGCCGGTCAGACCACGGCCGTGTCGGTGGTGGACGCCCTGTCCACGCCAGCACCGGTCATCAGCGTGCTGAACTCCAACAGCAACGACACCGCCACAGGATCGCCTGCGCAGCTGTGGATCCAGGGCGACATCAGCAACCTCGGTGGCCTGGCCAAGGCCAAGAGCCACGGCACCATCCGCGCCTCGGCCAACATCAACGCCGAGACGGTGGAGATCGCCACGGGCGGTGACTTCATCAAGACCTACACGCCAGGCTTCACCCACCAGGGCGGCGACCCCATCTCGCAACTGGGCAACGTGCCGAACTCGCGCGAAGGCGCGGCCATGGGGCTGACGGGCAGCGACGCCACCGACAGCGCTTCGGGCGATTACGTCAACAACGGCCTGCCGGGTGACTGCCTGACCGTCTCTTGCGGCAGCACCATCGCCGGCAACAACGTCTACATCAGCGCCGAGAAGCTCAACATCAACGGCTTGATCCAGGCCGGCCTGCCCGAGCGCGATGTCGTCATCACGCAGGCGCTGGTCACGTCGAAGGCATCCGACATCGCCCAGGCCCGCATCAAGTACCTGGCCGGCACCGGCGACCGCTACCTCGACCTGACCAACCCCGAACCGGGCAGCAAGTCGATCAAGGTGCGATACGACGCCGCCAACGACCGCCTCGAGCTCGACAACGTGCGCGTGGGCGGTGGCCACATGGAGCTGTTCGGCAACATCTTCTCGACCGGCAACGGCGAGCTGCGCGTGCTCGACGGCTACGGCCGCATCAGCATCGACAACCAGACCGGCTATGACCTGGCGCTGGGCCGCGTGGACACGGGCCAGGGCGTTGAAGGCAAGATCCGCATCACCGACACGGGCAAGCGCGTGATCGGTGTGGGCCAGGTCGATCAGACCGGCACCCGCTCCGACGGCAAGCCCCTGGTCACCGAGATCACCCGCCTGGGCAACCAGATCCAGGTGCGCGACAGCCGCACGGTGGACGCCGATGGCAAACCCACCTACCTGGCCGACACCGAAGACGGCAAGTCGACGGCGTACGACCCGGTGGCCAACCGCCGCTTCAACTGGATCAATGGCAGGGTCCAGGACAACACGGAGGAGCGGGTCTACGTCAAGCAGATCGCCATCGGCATCGACTCTTTCGTGCCCGACTACGATGCACCGACAAACGTTTACCCGGGCACGCCGGTCTACACCCAGCGCCTCACAGGCGACTGGCTGTCTGTGGGCGGAGGCAACGAAGGCTATCGCCTGGATTACACCCAGGTGACCAGCGACAAGGTGCAGCAAGGCGGCACCTACAAGATCAGCGAAAGCTGCGTCGGCTTCTGTGATGCGGCGATCTACAAGAAGGTCACGCTGGGCACGAAGTTCACCTGGACCGTCAAGGAGTACTTCCAGCACAGCCTGAACGCCTCCAAGCAGATCAAGATCAACTTCGTGGGCGAGGACACCTCGGCCGTCAACATCACCTCGGGCACCGGCAAGGTGCTGCTCGGCGGCCTGGTGCGCAGCCTCACGGGCGCGGCCAACATCACCGCCACCAACGGCATCCAGCAGGTCAATGACCAGGCTGTGATCAACGCACAAACGGTGAACCTGAGCGCCAACACGGGCGCCATCGGTTCGGCCACGCAGGCGGTGCACATCGACCTCACCGACGCCGACCCCAGCCGCGGCCTGGTCAACGGCACGCTGACGGCCCGCGCCCGCGATGGCATCGCCATCCGCGAGACCGACGGTGACCTGCGCATCGCTGCGGCCGAAGTCGCCGCCGGTGCCCTGCGCCTGAGCGCCGATGGCCACATCGCGACGACGGACCCGACTGTCACCCTCAAGGGCCGCGACGTGCGCCTGGTCAGCGACAGCGGCCGCATCGGCAGCGTCGCCTCGCCGCTGCGCATCGACACCGACGCCGTGATGGGCGTGCTCTCGGCGCAAGCGCTGGACGACATCCACCTGCGCGAAGTCAGCGGTGACCTGCGCGTCGAGCAGGTGGCCTCCTCCGTCGGTGATGTGCACTTGAGCGTGCCGGGCGGCAAGCTGATCGATGCCAACGACGTCGAGGTCGTGGACCCCTTGCAAGCCCAGCAGCTGCTGGACCTGTGGGACACCATGCGCCTGCGCGAGAACTCCTACCAGGGCAGCGCCAGCCAGACCGTGCGAAACGCCGAGCGCCTGGTCGAGAACGAGTACCAGCGCTACTGGCAGCTGCGCAACGTGCGCAGCGACGGGGCGGGTGGCTACACGGCTGACGCCTTCGATCCGGCCTACACCTTCAAGCTGAGCGCTGCGCAGGCCGCTGAGCTGAAGAAGGCCAACCAGTGGACGGATGCCGATGTGGCCTCCTACGAGCAGCAGCAGACCAGCGCCTTCCGCGCGGCCCACGCTCGCTTCGGTGGCCAGGCCTACAACGCCAACTTCACGCACAAGGCCTCTGACACCGAGGTGGCGGCGCTGACAGAGGGCGTGAAATGGTCCGATGCCGAGCTGGCCAACGCCATCGGTGCTGGCCTCTTCCGCCCGGTGGCCGACACCGAGGTGCGCGTGGAAGCCGCCAACATCATCGGGCGCAACCTGGTGCTTGACGTGGCTGGCTCCATCGGTGAAGACGCTGGGGTGGTGCGAATCAAGCGGCAGCAAGGTCTGACGAACGATGAGAAGCTGGCCCTGCTGAGCGCCGAGCTGCAGGACATGACGGTGACCGACACCGAGATCCTGATCGCGCAGAAAAAGGACATCGACGTCGAGGCCAGCGGCACGCTCCGTGCCCAGGCGACAGGCCCGATCTTCATCGGCAGCGAAGGTGACCTGGCGCTGCAGAACGTCAGCAGCACCCAAGAGGTGCGCATCAAGAGCGGCTCAGGCCTGAGCAACGCAGCCGCCGATGGCGTGGCCGCGGTGCAAGCCGGCGCGCTGGTGCTCGAAGCCGGCCAAGGCAACATCGGCTCGGCCAGCAAGGCCATGCTGGTGGACGTGGCCGATGGTGGCCGCACGACCGCGCGCGCCAAGCAACACATCTGGCTGACCGAGGCCACCGGCGACATGGCTGTGGGCACCGTCTACGCCCAGGAAAGCGCCACGCTGACCGCGCCCGGCGCCATCCTTGATGGCCGCAACGACCGGCAGCTCGACGTCCAGGCCCGCGAGATCAACCTGATCGCGGGCACCACCATCGGCCGCGACGGTGGCATCGACGAAGCACTCGAGGTCAGCACCGGCGCCAACGGCGTGCTCAACGCCAGCGCACCCGATGGCATCTTCCTGGCCGGCATGGGGCAAAACAGCCGCTTGGGCAACATCAGCACCGCGGGCCGCTTCGCGTACGACGCGCTGGCCAGCAACCTGACCCTCACGGGCCTGGTGCAGGCGCGCAGCATGCGCCTGGGCGCCGACGACGACATCGTCTTCACGCCGGGTGGCAAGCTGGTGGCCATCGAGCGCATCGACCTGGCTGCCGGTGTCGATGGCCAGGGCAGCGTGGTGGTCGAGCCCACCGTCACCGCCTCGCCGCTGGTCAGCTCGCCGGTGGTGCGCATCGTCGCCGCCGACACCGTGGGCGAAGGTCAGCCGCTGAGCATCGACAGCCCCGATGTGGGCTTCGAAGCGCGCAACATCAACGCCCAGGTGAGCACGCCTGGCGCCTTGCTGCTGAGCGTGGCCGGCAACGACGGCCTGCCAGCGCAAAGCGTGTCGCTCGACGTCAGCGCGGGTGAAGGCGCCGACCAAGGCGTGACCTTCGCCCTGCTCAACGCCGAACGCTCGCAGGTGCGCTCGGCCAACGCCGCACCGATCACGGTGGAGCAAGGCCTGGTCACCAACTGGGCCGAGTTCTTCACGCCCTTCTACAGCGTGCGCATCGACGCGGCCGACCGCCGCGCGCAGTTCGGCTGGGACGTGCACGGCTTCACCCTGAACGGTGCCTACGACCTGCTGCTGACGCCTCAGGCCGCGTTCATCGGCGCTTACGTGCTGGTGGGCAACCCGGAGAAGGTGATCTTCAGCAACCCGAGTGGCGTCGTCACCGGCGAGACCCGCACCGTGGGCGACCTCGGTGGCCAGCGTGACCAGGTGGCCACGCGCACCCTGAGCGTGGTGCGCAACGTCCAGGGCAACCTGGCGCCGGCCGCCGGCGTGCTGCAAATCAGCGGCGACCCCTTCGAGTGCAAGGACCACGAAGCCGAGTGCCTGGAGCTGGGCATCGCCCCGCCGGCGGCAGGAGAGTGAGGGGCCAACCATGACAAGACACGGCGTCACCCATCAACCCACCGTTCCCACCAACTTTCGCGGCCACGACATGAACCCATCTCCTTCTGCCCTGGCTGCTCGCACGCTGCTCGCGGGGGCCTTGCTGGCATGCACGGGCCAGGCCCTGGCCCAGACGGCTTTGCCATCGGGCCTGACCCCGGGTGCCGCTCAAGCCGCCGAGCGTCAGCAACGCGAGGCCCAGCAGCGCGAAGAGCGCTTGCAGCAGGGCGCGCCCGACGCCTCGGTCCAGGCCCCGGCCACGCCCAAGGCCACGGCCGCCAGCACCGAGCGCAACATTCGCGTCGAGCGCTTCGAGGTCGATGCCTCGCAGATCCTCAGCGCCCAGGAGGTGGACGCCGTGCTGGCGCCGCTGCGCGGCCAGACCGTCAGCCTGGCCGACCTGCAAGCCGCCGTGGCCCGCATCAACGAGCTGTATGACGCGCGCCGCGCACTCACCGCCCGTGCCGTGCTGCCCACGCAGACCATCCAGGGCGGCGTGGTTCGCATCCGCCTGGTCGAAGCCAAGACCGGCGAGCTGCGCATCAGCGGCCAGCAGGCGCTGGCAAGCGACTACGTGCGCGACCGCCTGCACCTCAGCCAGGACGCGCTGTTGTCCGTGCCTGCGCTCGAAGAAGACCTGGCCAAGTTCAACCGCCTCAACGAAACCCAGTTGCGTGCCAACGTCGTGCCCGGCAAGCGCTTTGGCACCACCGACGTCGAGATCACGGTCAGCGAGCCCAAGCGCCTGCGCGCCGACCTCTTCGCCGACAACGCCGGGCGCGAAACCACGGGCCGTGGCCGCGTGGGCGCGGTGCTGCGCGGCAGCAACTGGCTGGCCGACAGCGACACCGCATCGCTGACCGCCACCACCGCGCGTGGCTCCAACAGCCTGGCGGGCTCGTACTCGCTGCCCATCAACCGCCACGACACCCGACTTGATCTGTCGGCCAGCTACGGCGACATCCGCATCCTGCGCGGGCCCTTTCAGCCGCTGGAGATCACCGGCCGTTCACAGGACGTGTCGGTGGGCGTGAGCCAGCCCCTGGTGACCGAGGCCGAGCGCGCCTGGTCCACCTACGCCCGCGTGTCGGACCGTCAGTCGCGCAGCTCCTTTTCGGGCTTCAAGCAGACGCACGAGACCCAGCGCGTGATGACCTTCGGTCTGGCCGGTGACCAGCTCACCGACGGACACGCCTGGTTCCTGGACCAGCAGCTGGTGGTGGGCTCGACCGACTTGGCGGGTGACGGCAGCTTCATGTACTACCGCGCCCAGGGCAACCGGCTCGACCGACTGGGCGAGCGCACCCAGCTCATCAGCCGCGCTGCCCTGCAGTTGTCGCAGAACCGCCTGCTGCCTTCAGGCGAGCAGTTCCAGGTGGGGGGTGCCTACACCGTGCGTGGCTACTCCGAGGGCCTGGTGTCGGGCCGACACGGCTACCAGCTCAGCGTCGAGATCCGCCAGGGCCTGGGCGCCATCGAGTACCTTGAGCGCGAGCCCAACGCGCCTCGTTGGCAGTGGCTGGCCTTCATCGACCACGGTGCGGCCATCGCTTACCGTCCGGGCAACCTCAAGGCCGTTCAGCGTGACGACTTCCTCACCAGCGCCGGCGTGGGCGTCGTCATGGACTGGCGCAACGTCAACGCCCGCCTCGTGCTGGCCGCGCCCCTCAAGCGTCACCACCCTGCCGAGACCGATCGCAGTGATGTGCGCGTGCATGCGTACGTGAACGTGGCGCTGCAGTGAGGTGGAGGTGGGTTCGTGCATCGGGTGGTGCGTTGGTCCGGCGGGCGGGGTGCGTGTGAACCGGCCCTGCGCGGGGCACCACCGAGCTTTGCTTCTGTCACCCCTTGAACACCAGCCAAGTGGTTGCCGAGCCATGACACCGCACATGTCGGGCCGGCTCACACGCACCCCACCCACCGAACCCGAACCACCGCGCACTGCGGGGTTGGCGGAAGAAGAAAGGCGACGCTTGCGTCGCCTTTCTTCTTCCTTCTCCGCGTGCCACGTTGTGTCGCGGAATGGGGGAGAGGGGGCCTTGCATCGGCCCGACATGTGCGGTGTCATGGCTCGGCACCTGCCTGGTTCGTTTTCAAGGGGTGACAGAAGCAAAGC
>NZ_DCXA01000150.1:27968-30848 GCF_002328915.1 Aquabacterium sp. UBA2148 | reverse complement strand
GCCGTGGGGAGCCAGCCAGCGCTCAAGCCATTCGGCGTTGAACAGGTCTCGCCCCGTGCTCTTGGGCGGGGGCAAGGCAAAGAAGGGGTCACCCAGGGCTGCGGCCAGCCAGTCTTCGCGGACCTGGCCACCAGCACCCCAATCGCCATTGGCGTCGAACGCCTGACCGGTTTGCCTGCTGCACCACATGTCCAGCAGGGCGTTGCCTGGGCCGCAGTCGAAGCCAAGCGGCCCTTGCCCTGGTCTCAAGATGCTCAGGTTGGCCATGCCGCCGATGTTGAGGACGACCACGGTGTGGTCGGGCTGAGCAAAAACGGCCTCGTGAAAAGCCGGCACCAGGGGCGCACCCTGACCGCCTGCGGCCACATCGCGCGAGCGCAGATCCGCCACCACGTCGATGCCGGTGAGTTCGGCCAGCAAGGCGGGCTGGTTGAGTTGCAGCGTGTAGCCCAGCTCAGGCCGGTGGCGCACCGTCTGGCCATGGGCGCCGATGGCACGCACCTCGGCGGGAAGCACCTGAGCCTGCTCGCACACGGCTTGCACGACGTCGGCGTACACCACAGCCAGCGCCTGCGAGGCGATCGCTGCGTGATGCAGCTCATCGGGGCCCGGCGTGTTCAACGCCAGCATGGTTTGACGCAGGGCGGTCGGAAAAGGCAGGTGCGCATGTGCCACCGTGTGCCACCGGCCGCCCTCTGCCTTGCTGAGCACGCCGTCGACCCCATCCAGCGAGGTGCCGGACATCAGCCCGATGTAGAGCTCCGCGCCCTGGGGGGGCAAAGGTGCCCGAGGGGCGATGGTCTGGCCGTCGCTGGCGGCCTTGTTCATTCGAAACGGGGGCCGGACTGCGCGCCTGCTGCCTGCCATTCGCCAGCCATCTTGAGGCGTTCGGCGATGTCCACGGCCTTGCTGCGGAACTGCGCCAGCGATTGCGCCGACAGCTGAAGGCTTTCGGAGGCCCGGGCGATGGTCATTGGGTCGACCTGCTGGCCGCCCACCTTGAACTCGAAGTGCAGGTGCGGGCCCGTGGCCCAACCGGTTGCGCCCACAGCGCCGATGCGTGCGCCTTGTTCGACGCGCTCACCGCGCCGCACGTCAACGCGGCTGAGGTGGGCGTAGACGGTGCTGCGGTTGCCGCTGTGCTGAACCTGCACCACGTTGCCGTAGCCGTTCTGCCAGCCCGAGAACGTGACCACGCCTTCGCCCACGGTGCGCACGGGGGTGCCTGTGGGGGCGCCGAAGTCGACGCCCAGGTGTGCACGCCAGGTCTTGTGGATGGGGTGAAAGCGCATCGCGAACCCGGAGGTCACGCGCGAGAAAGCCAGCGGCGAGGACAGGAAGGCGCGCACCTTGCTGCGCCCCGTCATGTCGAAGTAGGCGCCTTTGCGGCCTGGCTCCTGGTGCCAGACGGCGTCGTGCACCTCGCCCTTGTTGATGAAGCGCGCGGCCAGCACGCGACCGGCCGGGTTGCCCCAGGTCACGGGCTCGCCTTCGGCCAGGTGGGCCTCGTAGAGCACGCTGAAGGCATCGCCCTTGCGCAGCTCGCGACGGAAGTCGATGTCGTTGCCGAAGATTTCGGCGATCTGGTTGGTGACGGCGTCCGGGATGCGGGCGTCGTCGGCCGCCGCAAACAGCGAGGACTGGATCGTGGCCGAAGCCATTTGCGGCGTGCGCTCCAGAGGCAGCACGGCGCGCTGAACCGAGAAGCCGCCCTGGGGCTGGCGGTTGATCAGCACCTTGGTGAAATGGATGTCGATGTCGGCGCTGGTGTCGGCCGGACCGCGCACCACGAGCTCGATCAGCTTGCCATCTTCGACGATCGCCTTGACCGACTTGCCCAGCCGGCCTTGCAGGATCGTGGCGGCCACCGGGTCGTTGCGCACGAATTGGGCCGCTTCCATGTCGTCAACACCCAGGCGCTTGAGCAGGCTGTCGGCGGTGTCGGCCGAGCGCGTGACCTCGCTGCGGTACAGCCGAAGGGCCTGCAGGTCCAGGCGCTGCAACTGCACGGACAGGTCCGCGGGCTCGATGGACTCGGTGAGTTGGGTGATGACCGGGGTGGGGCCTTCGGGCAGGCTGCTCAGCGGGGCCACGCCAAAGGCGGTGACGGCGGAGCCGGCCAGCAGGGTCAACACAGCGGCGCTGACGCGACGGGGGTGGCGATGGGCTGCGTTCTGAAAGGCCTGGGCAGCGGCGGCGATGGGTGCCAGTCGCAGGGACTGCAGCACGTCGATCACGCGATCGAACAATCGGGAAGATGCCAAAACGGGATTCCTGTCAGCGTGCAAAGGGGTGTTCATGCCACCCCCCTTAAAATGAGCTCCCTGGCTACGCAAGCTGTGTGCCTGCGCGCGCGTTGCGCGGAGTATAGCGGGCACAAGCTGCCTTCCCTCCTGCTGATTTTCACCTGTTGGTTCACCATGTCTCACCCCGAAAAAGCGCCCGAAGCCCAACCAGAACATCCCATCACCGACCGGGTGAGGGAGGCCCTGGCCATCACGCGCCGTGGCGTGGACGAACTGCTGCCCGAGGCCGAATGGCTGCGAAAGCTGGCCCGATCGGAAGCCACCGGGGTGCCCCTGCGCATCAAGCTCGGTCTGGATCCGACCGCGCCCGACATCCACCTGGGCCACACCGTGGTCTTGAACAAACTGCGCCAGCTCCAGGATATCGGCCATCAGGTGATCTTCTTGATCGGCGATTTCACATCGCTGATTGGTGACCCGTCCGGCCGCAACACCACGCGCCCGCCTTTGACCCCCGAGCAGGTCAAGGCCAACGCCGAGACCTATTACAAGCAGGCCAGCCTGGTGCTCGACCCGGCCCGCACCGAAATTCGCTACAACAGCGAGTGGTGCGACGCCCTGGGCGCGCGCGGCA
>NZ_DCXA01000150.1:27221-27881 GCF_002328915.1 Aquabacterium sp. UBA2148 | reverse complement strand
CTCGCCAGCCGCTACACCGTGGCGCGCATGATGGAGCGCAACGACTTCCACGATCGATTCCACGCCGGCACCTCGATCAGCGTGCACGAGTTCCTCTACCCGCTGATGCAGGGCTACGACTCGGTGGCGCTGAAGTCCGACCTGGAACTCGGTGGCACCGACCAGAAGTTCAACCTGCTGATGGGTCGCCACCTGCAGGCCGAATACGGCCAGGAGGCCCAGTGCATCCTGACCATGCCCCTGCTCGTCGGCCTGGACGGCGTCGAGAAGATGTCCAAGTCCAAGAACAACTACATCGGCATCAGCGAAGCCCCGAACGACATGTTTGGCAAGCTCATGAGCGTCAGCGACGACCTGATGTGGACGTATTTCACCTTGCTGAGCTTCCGCTCGCTGGCTGAAATCGAGCAACTGAGGGCCGAGTGCGCCGCGGGCCGCAACCCGCGCGACGCCAAGGTCATGCTGGGCCAGGAAATCGTCACGCGCTTCCATGGTGCTGCGGCCGCTGAATCGGCGCTGCAGGACTTTGTCAACCGCTCCAAGGGTGGCGTGCCCGACGACATCCCCGAGGTGTCGCTGACCGCTCCCGCAGAGGGCCTGGGCATCGGAGCCTTGCTCAAGCAGGCGGGCCTCGTGCCATCCACCAGCGAGGCCAGCCGC
>NZ_DCXA01000150.1:7960-27155 GCF_002328915.1 Aquabacterium sp. UBA2148 | reverse complement strand
CCAGCGAGGCCAGCCGCATGGTCGAGCAAGGGGGCGTGAAGGTCGACGGCCAGCCGGTGTCCGACAAGGGCCTGAAGCTGCCCGCCGGGGTGTACGTCGTGCAGGTGGGCAAGCGCAAGTTCGCTCGCGTGAGCCTGGCGCAAACGTGATTTGTGGCGCCTATTGATCCCATCGGGGCGTCAAAAAGCGTGAATTTCCACGAATGCGCGTTTCCCCTACCCTTGGCTGAGGGGGCGGGTGCCTTGCAGGGGAGCGCAGGTTGACGGATTGTTGCAATCTTCGGGAAAGCTAACTTGAACCGCCATGGTGCGCGGGTCAAGATGTCAACGAAGCAGGCGATCAAAGCCTGCCGGCAGCCGGGGAGCTTGCGGACGCCCCGGCCAAGCCAGAAGTTCTCTCAACAAGCACGTCCGCATTAGAGAGTGGAGATCACAATGAAATTCAATCTGAAGAACCTGGTCGTGGCCGCAGCCTTCGTGGCCGCTGGTGGCGCCAACGCTGCCTCCTTCACCGTCAACGAAGGCGGCGACCTGACGGTCGGCGGCTACCTGATCAGCGGCCTGACCGGTTCCGGCTCCCTGACCTTCTCGCAAGACCTGCTCGACACCCTGAACCTGGGCGTCGTTGAAGTGTCCAACTTCGGTCGCGCCAACTCGACCATCGACGGCGTTCCTGGCGGCTACACCGCTGTCAGCGCTGCTGCCCCGGTGACCTCGCTGACCGGCACGCCCACCAGCGCCAGCACCGTGGCCATCACGGAAGTCGGCACCTCCGGTGGCGCCACCCAGACCCTGACCGAAGCTGGCGTTGACGCCGGCGTGGCCGACGGCACGGGTTTCATCACCATCACCGACCTGCGCGTTGACCTGGTGAACAAGGACGTCTACGGCACCCTGATCGGTGGCAACGGCGTTGGCACCGTCACCAACCAGAAGATCTGGTCGTTCGCCACCATCTCCGGCCCGACCACGTTCGACCTGGACGCGATCATCGCCGCTGGCGGCACCGTCACCGTGAGCAACACGCTGACCAACCTGCAGATCTATGACGACGCCCTGGCCCTGCTGGTGCAAGCCACCAACCTGAATGCTGACCTGGGCGCCCCCGCCCTGGCTGGCGTGAACAACGGTGCCACCGGCTTCGGCTCGATCACGTCCAACATCACCATCACGGTGTCGGCTGTGCCTGAGCCTTCTGCCTACGCCCTGATGGGTGTTGGCCTGGTGGGCCTGGGCCTGTTCGCTCGCCGCCGCGCTGCACGCTGAGCCCTGGGCAAGGGATGCCCCGCCCCCTCATGCGAGGGGAAAGTCGGCAAGCATCCCCCCTGTCCGTGGTGCTTTGCACAGTTCGACAGGGAGTTCCCCGATGCTTCAAGGTGGGCTCCCTCTTAAAGTGAACACATGTCAGCAAGACCTTGGAAAACAAACCAAGCTTGCTTCAATCGACACCCTTCTGTGGAGAAATCGATGAAATTCAACAAAAGCCTGATCGCCGCTACCGCCATCACGATGTTCGCTGGCGCAGCCCAAGCTGCTCTCGAAACCGTCACCATTGAAACGGGCGGTTCGTCCGCCAGCAACGGCTACACCTTCAGCGACCTGTCCGGCAGCGGCACCCTGAGCTTCTCCAGGCTGCTCATCACCGCCCTGAACCTGGCTTCGGTCGGCATGCAAGCCGTGCCTGCCGCCACGCTGCAAATCTCGACTTCCACGAACGCCACAGGCGCCGTGAGGTACGTGAGCGCCGCCGCTGCCGCCCCCGTCACCGGCCTGACCAGCACCTTTGACGGCGCCACCGTCACCGTGACCGCTGTGCAAACCCAAGGCGGCTCGCTGCAAACCACGGTCAAGAACAGCGCCACCAACGGTGCTGGCTCGCTGAGCATCAGCGACCTGAAGGTTGACCTGACCACCAAGACCATCTACGCCGACATCGTTGGCGCCAATGGCGTGGGCACCCTGAACGACTACGCCCTGTGGACGTACGACACCATCAGCGGCCCCACCACGTTCGACCTGACCCCTGGCGCTCCCGCCAGCGCTGGCGCTTCGACCCTGTCGTCGACCAACGTCCTGTCGGGCCTGTTCCTGGTCAAGGCCACTGACATCGACGCCATCTTCGTCAAGTCGCTGAACCTGAACAACACCGGTCGCTCGGGCATCAACGCCGTGAACAACCGCACCGCCACCAACACCGCTGGTTTCGGTTCGATCACCTCGAACATCTCCGTGATCGCCACCCCGATCCCTGAGCCCAGCACCTACGCCCTGATGGCCGCTGGCCTGGTTGGCCTGGGTTTGTTCGGCCGCCGCCGCGCTGCTCGCTGAGCACATTGAGGTCACACGGGGCTTCGGCCCTGTGTGCGACCAGCCGCTCGCTGTCGTGAGCGGCTTTTTTATTGCACCGAGAAATCATCCCTGAGGCGGCCCCCTGAGCTGCCAGGAGACAGACAGCATGCCTTCCATCCGATTCGGTTTCCCGCAGCTCGCGGTGATCGCCCTGGCCGCCTGTGCGGCCATGCCCGTTTCTGCGCAACAGCAGACGAACTCGATTTTCCCGACCGGCTGGGACAGCAGCGTCCGCAGCCGCCTGTTCATGCGCATCGGCTACACGTCGGCGTTCACGCGGACGAAGTCTGAGGATGCGAAGGATGTCACTGGCTTCGCAACTTCGCGTGCAGACATCAATGCGGCCCTGGACCTTGGCAAAACCATCACTGACGAATGCGACGCGGGCTCTCGGACCGGAGCTGACTGTGCGCGCTATGCCGATGGTAGTAACGGTTTTACCTGGGATACCCTGGCTCGCGCAGTCTTGGAGGACGCTTTTGTTGCTGATGGAGTTGATGGCATTGGCACCCCTGCAGGCATCAAGGCTCGGGCACAGAAGAACCTTGGAACACCGACGGTGTCGGTCGGTTACTGGCTGGATGACGATCGCAAGTGGTTGCTGGAAGGTTTTGTCCTAGCCATGCCCATGAGCGTCAAGATTCACGGAGAAGGTACCCGCTGGGATGGTTCTCCCAACAGCGTCAATGGCAAGCACATTGCAACCACCAAACTGCTGCCGCCTTTGGTCATTGGCAGCTACAGCTTTGGTGACGCGAAGACCTGGCCGGTTCGACCGTATGTTGGCGTTGGCGTGATGTATGCCATCTTTTTTGGTGCCAAGACGACGCCGTTCTTCGATTCTTACGTTGGCGGCAAGACCACGATTGCCACCAAGAACGTCTTTGGCGCCGGTCCTTTCGTTGGATTGCAAGCGCCGTTGAATGATTCGTTGCATTTCAACATTTCGGTGGGACAAGTTGGGTTGCGCGCCAACTCCCGCTTGGTGACCTCTAACACGACGATCACCTCTGGCGCTGCGGTGCTCACGGACCTTTCCAGGAATCTGTCTGAAGCGGTTGCGAATGGCGACTCCCTGCTTCAGGGCGACACGGGGGATAACACTGTTGGTGGCACCACCTTGCTCACCGAATTGGTTGCCCGAAACAAAGGCCAGTCCAACCTCGGCACCTTCGTGCGCGAGCAAAAGATGAAGATCACCAACACGATCGTCACGGTCAGCGTGGGCTACAACTTTTGAGTGAATCGGGCTAACCCGTACTTCATTTGAAGTTCGGGTGCTTCAATTTGTGCGGTATCGCACGTGTCCTGAGGCTCGCTCACTCAAATCGGGGGGGCACTGTTTTGAGCCCAGCCCCGATGATTTGAGCCATGGTCACCCGGATGGGTTGGGTGACCGCCACTCAGGAGCCACCATGCAACAATTCTCCCTCCGTCTGAGCGCCGTCGCCGCCATCGTCAGCCTGTCCGCCATGTCGGCCCAGGCCCTGACCCTGCCCACCAACTTCCTGGTGGCCGACTCGGTTCAAGAATTCACGTCCGACAACCTGGACGCCCTTGACCTCGTCGGCATGACGATTGCCGCTCGCGGCACGGCTTCGGCTGTCAAGGCAGGCCCCTACGGCACGCCCGCTGCCTTCAGCTTCCCGATCACCAAGATCGTCATCGGCTCTGGCCTGAAGATCGCCTCCGGTACCGCCTCTGGCGCCGCCCTGTACTTCGATCGCATGAACGAAGACACCGGTGCGATCCTGGGCCTGACCCTGGCCAACTTCACCATCGACTACGTCAAGCATCAGGTGCTGGCCGACACCACTCCCAAGGGTGGCAGCACCCTGAAGATGATGCCGCTGTACAACTTCACGGTGAACACCCCCCTGGGCCTGAAGTACAGCTTCCCGCTGAATATCACGCTGCACGAGCAACTGGGTGACCTGCGCCTGACGGATCAGGCTCGGAACGTGATCCTGACGACCATGGAACTCAACGCCGACATCGTTGACGAGTCCCTGCGTGCCTCGTTCGGCACCCTGACCCAGGACGTGACCACGAAGCTGCGCTCCAAGGCCGTCAGCACCACGCCTTACACGGCCAAGTGATGGCCTGCTTCACCCGGGTGATTTGATCGCCCGGTGGCAGACAGCAAAAGCGACCTCCGGGTCGCTTTTTTCATGGGAAGGCGGCCGATGAAGGGTGGTTGGGTCAAATTGGTTCAATTTGCGTCGAATGGTGGTTACCCTGCATCGTGGCGTCATTTAACGCTGAGGGATAGCCCTTGAAATGGGCTGATTTGTGCGGGGATTCCCCTGGCCCTCTCCCGCATTCACGGGGCCACGGCAAAGCGGCTTGTTGCCATCATGAACTCACCGATCAACGCAATTGATCGCATCCCCTGAACCCAAGATCACCTTCTGGAGAACACATGAAACTCGCCGCTGTTTCCCTCCGCGCCACCGCTGCCGCCGTCGCCCTGTTCGCTGTCTCGGCCGCTCACGCCGACCTGACCATTCCCTTCGCCTGGACCGAATCGAACTCGGTGCAAACCTTCACCCAGGACAACCTGGACAGCTTTGACCTGGTTCACCTGTCGGTGGTTGCCAAGGGCAACGCCACCGCTCAAGGCGCACCCGTCAACGGCGGTTCCGGCTCGGTGAACTACCAGTCGTACAGCTTGCCGATCACCAAGATCGTCATCGGCAGCAACCTGTCGATCAAGTCCGGCCAAGCCGCTGGCTCTGCCCTGTACTTCGACCGCACCGACGACGACACCGGTCTGGTGTACGGCCTGACCCTGGCCAACTTCACCATCGACTACGCCGCCCAGAAGGTGCTGGCCGACATCACCCCCAAGGGCGGCACCACGGCCACCCAGCAGCACCTGTACACCTTCGAAGTCGACACCAAGCTGGCCCTGAAGTACAAGTTCCCCCTGACCGTCACCGGCCACGAAGTGCTGAAGAACCTGCGCCTGTCCCAAGGTGCTCAGGACGCCCTGAACAGTGCCCTGGTGCTGCCCGAAATCGCTCAGGACGCACTGAAGTTCGACTACGGCACCCTGACGCAGGACGTGAGCACCAACCTGCGCAAGAAGTCGATCTCGTCGGCTCTGTACGTCGCCAACTGATTGGGAGGGGCGGCTGCTGCTGCCCCGAGCCAGCTCAAAGCCAAAGGGCCCTCATCCGAGGGCCCTTTTTGCTTCCTGCGGTGACCGGGCTTGAGGCCCGCGTCATCCGCGCAGTGGGTCTTGTGCCGCCGTGGGTTGATTGAACAGCGACACCTGGGTGAACAGGAGGTCCCACGACTGCATCAGCACCGTCGGGTCGTCCAGCTCCAGTGCATGGGCCGGGTATCGGTTCATCAGGCGGAGCAGTTCCCGGTCAGAGTTCAAGCGGATGAGCTCGGAGAACAACTCTTGTCCAAAACCCATGGGCATGCCGACCCGACCTCCATGGCTGGGGTAGACGAGCAGGTGCTGTCCCAATGCCTGGCGCAGTCGGGTCAAGGTTTGCGGCCTGGGTGGGGTCAGGCTGCTGGGCAACAAGACCCAGCCCGACGCTTGTGCGCTGAGCTGAACGCCTGCCCTGATGGCGGATGACAGCCGCTGGGCTGGGTGCGGCTCGTGCAGGGGTGTCAGTTGAATCGGGGTCTGCACCTGCCAGCGCGAGGCCTCTTTCAGCACGGGGGGCGAGCCAAGCAGGACGACGTCCATGCCGCACACCTGGCAGCTCTGCACCAGGTGCTGCGTGCCGTCCAGGAACGAGGGCAAGCCTGCGACAGCGCCACCACCATCTGGTTGATCAGACGGGGCAGGTGTGATGATGGCGGTGACGGCGGTTTCCATTTGTTCTTCCCTTTCCCAAGTGTGAAACTGGTGCGCCGCAGCAACCAGGGAAGCTTCACTTAGGGGCATACCCGTGTGCTGAATTGATTTGAGTCATTTCAGGCATCAATCCAAAGCACCGATACTCGAACCATGGACAAAACACCTCATGATTTGGCGCAGATGCGCAAGAGCTATGAACAGGCAGAGCTGGACGAAGGCCAGGTTTTGGCTGACCCGGTTGCGCAGTTCCACCATTGGTTCGATGAGGCGGTGAAGGCCAA
The DNA here is from genome assembly GCF_002328915.1 of Aquabacterium sp. UBA2148. NCBI lineage: Bacteria > Pseudomonadati > Pseudomonadota > Betaproteobacteria > Burkholderiales > Sphaerotilaceae > Aquabacterium > Aquabacterium sp. UBA2148. The sequence continues at coordinate 20,703 of NZ_DCXA01000150.1, read as the reverse complement.
GGCCCTGGAGCCCAACGCCATGACCTTGGCCACGGTGGGCCAGGACGGGCGCCCTTCAACCCGTGTCATCTTGCTCAAGGGGGCTGATGAGCAAGGGTTGGTCTGGTTCACCAACTACCAGAGCCGCAAGGGCCTGGAACTGGCTCGGCACCCAGTGGCTGCGGTGCAGTTTTTCTGGCCAGAACTGGAGCGGGTGGTTCGGGTGGAAGGCCGGGTGGAGCTGGTCAGCGAGCAGGAATCGGACGCGTACTTCATGGCACGCCCTCTGGGCTCTCGGATCGGCGCCTGGGCGTCACCGCAGAGCAGCGTGTTGCCCTCCAGGGCGGCGCTGCAGCAGGCCTGGGCGGAGCAACAGGCCCGATGGGGCGAGCACCCGCCGCGCCCTGCCCATTGGGGTGGGCATCGCTTGTTGCCCGACCGCTGGGAGTTCTGGCAAGGGCGTCCGTCGCGCCTTCACGACCGAATCGAGTACCTGCTTCAGGCCGATGGATCCTGGCTGCGCCAACGGCTGGCGCCTTGAAACAGTGGGGTCCTCAGGGGCCTGGCTTGGCTGCTTCGCCGCAGCGTTGTCGCCACATCCCTCGCAGGGCTTCCTGAAAATGTTGGGCGAACCTGGGGGCATCGAACAGCGGTGACTGGGCGGCTTGCTCGCGCAAAGCAGCGCGCAGCCGGCTCAGGGCTGGCAGGTCGTTCGCGAAGGCGATGGCTTTTTGTCGGTATGCCTGCGCGTCATTGGCAACCCAGTCGGCGAGCCCGACGTTCATCATCATGCTGACGCCCTGTCGGGCCACCAGGCAGTCGCCTTGCAGGGTCAACACAGGCACGCCCATCCACAAGCTTTCTGCGGTGGTGGTGCCGCCGGTGAAGGGAAACGGGTCCAGCCCGATGTCCACGCGGTGGTAGGCGCGCAGGTACTCTTCGCGCGGCGAGTTGCCTTCCAGGATCAGCCGGTCGCGGCCGATGCCCATCGCCTGCAGCCTCCGCACCGTGAGGTCGTGCACCTGCGGGTCATCGAGCTGGGGGGCCTTGAGGAACAGCCGGCTGCCCGCCACACCCTGGACGATGGCCGCCCAGAGTTTCAGCACTTCGTCGTTGAGTTTGGTGAGGTTGTTGAAGCAACCGAACGTGACGTGCCCCTGTTGTGTCGCAGGCAGTTCGGACACCGGCGGGGCCGACTCCGGCGGGCTGAAGCACAGGCGTGTTTCGGGCAGCAGCCACAGCCGCTCGGTGAAGTCGCGCTGCACCTCGGCCGGTGTGCTCCAGGGGTCGGACAGGAAGTGGTCCATTTCCTGAAGGCCTGTGGTGGCGAAATAGCCGAGCCAGCTGACCTGAACAGGCGCAGGGCGCCAGGCGAAGACAGACAGCCGCGTGTGAGCGGTGTGGCCCGAGAGGTCGATCAGGATGTCGATGTCGTCGTCGCAGATGCGCCGTGCGGCGGTGGCGTCGTCCAGCCCGACCAAGGGGTGCCAGGCGGTGCAGCAGGCCTTGAGGCGATGGGTCAAGGCGTCGCTCAGGGCTTGCGTGGGGTAACCGATCAGCGCAAGGTTGTTGCCAGATTGCGCTCGGATGGCTTGCAGCACGGTGTCCAGGAAGTAGCCCACGGGGTGGCGCCGCAGGTCACCGGACACCAGGCCGACCCTGAGCGGTTTTTCCGGGTCCCAGCGATGCGGTCGAACGGGCGCGTCGGTGACCTTGGCACGCATGCGCTCGCCGTATTGGCGGGCGCGCTCGATGCGTCGTTGACGGGGCACGCTGCTGGCGTAGTTGCTGAGCATCAGCCAGTTGCTCAGCACGTCGAGGCGATCTGGCGCGAACTGGTCCGCGTGTTCGAAACAGGCCAGGGCCTCTTCAAGGTCTCCGACCTCCTTGTGCACATTGCCCAGGTCGATCCAGGCATCGACGTGCTTGGGATCGAGCTCGATGGCGCGCTTCAAGGCGACGATCGCGGCCTGGTACTGGCGCAGCTTGCCCAGCACTTGGCCCATTCCCTGTTGTGCATCGACATGGCTGGGTTGCAGCCGGAGGGCTTCTCCAAACGCTTGCAGTGCCTGCGGCATGCGCAGGGCGTCCTTGTGGACGTTGCCCAGGTTGTGGTGGGCGTCGGCCATGTCGGGGGCGAGCCTGATCGCCTGTTTGAGCGCCGCATGTGCTTCGTCCAGCCTGCCCCGTCGGGCGTGCAGGGCACCCAGGTTGCACCAGGCCTGAGCGTGGGCGGGTTCCACCTGGACGGCGGCCTTGAAGCTGTCCTCGGCGGCGTCGAGCTCCTGCAGCTTTTGTTGCAAGATGCCCAGGTTGAAACGCGCATCGGCGAAAGCGGGGTTCGCAGCGATGGCTTGGCGGTAGGCTTTTGCTGCTTCGGGCAGCTTGTGCTGGTCGGTGAGCACGATCGCCAGGTTGTAGGCGTGGCTGGCTTGAGTGGGGGCCAGTGCGATGGCATGCCGGTGGCTCTCTTCTGCCTGGCTCAGCAGGCCTTGGGCACGCTGAGCGTTGCCCAGGTTGCTCCAAGTCTCGGCGTCCTGCGGCATCAAGTTTGCGGCCTTGCTCAGGGCCGCCACACCGTCTTTATTTTGGGCCAGCAGCGCGACCCCCAGGACCTTCCAGATGAACCCCACCTCAGGGTGCAAGCGGGTGAGCTCACGGGTGCGTGACTCGAGCTCCGCGTGACGCCCCGAACTGAACAGGGCAATGAGCTGATTGGCGTCCTGGGCAGAGAAGGGCGGCGGGCTGTGTGTCATGGGCCCACATTGTGGGGCAGCGGCCGATGGCGCTCAGTCCTCGGTTTTGAGCAGCTCGCTGAAGGTGCGCCGGAACTTCTCCAGCTTGGGTGCGACGACGACCGCGCAGTAGCCCTGGTAGGGGTTCCGCGCCGCGTAGCCTTGGTGATAGGCCTCTGCAGGGTGGTAGTTCACCACCGGTGTCACCTCGGTCACGATGGGCGAGGCGTGCACGCCGCTGGCCGTGAGTTGTTCGATCAATGCACGCGCTTGCGCGGCCTGCTCGGCCAAGTGCGTGTAGATGCCAGATCGGTACTGGGTGCCGACGTCGTTGCCTTGGCGGTTCAGTGTGGTCGGGTCGTGCAGAAAGAAGAACACCCCCAGCAATTGCTGGTAGGACACGCGTGCCGGGTCGAAGCGCACACGCACGACTTCCGCATGACCGGTTCGGCCGCTGCACACAGACTCATAGTCAGGTTGGGGGTGTTCGCCATTGCTGTAGCCTGATTCGGCATGCAGCACGCCCTGCAGGCGGTTGAAGGCCGCTTCCAGGCACCAGAAACAGCCGCCTGCGAAGGTGGCCTCTTGAGCCGAAGCTTGGATGTCGGTGGCTGCGTCGCTCATGGGGACTTATCCAGTTCAAGCCCAACAGGGCGATGGCTGAGAGTCTCGCAGAAACGAAAACCCCCGGCATGAGCCGGGGGCGACGCGACTCAAGGGCCGCGCAGGAAAGCGTCAGAGATCAAGGTCTGGCACTTCCCGAGACGCAGAGACTGCGTCTGCTTGAGGTACCTGCTCTCGGCAGGCAACTGCAGGTTAAATCAGGAATGGTCTCGCGGCAAGTGGCCGATCGCGCCGAGATGTGAGCAGGGTCAAACAAAGTCTCACAAAGCCCAACGACGCCACACAAAGCCCCGAATGGGGCGCTTTGGGGCTCAGGTGCCCAGGACGCGCGCCACCAGGCCCTCGATGCGGTCGGTCACATCCTTGGGCATGGTGATGACGCGCCCCCATTCGCGGTCGGTCTCGCCGGGCCACTTGTTGGTGGCGTCCAGTCCCATCTTGCCGCCCAGGCCGCTGACCGGAGAGGCGAAGTCCAGGTAGTCGATCGGGGTGTGGTCGACCAGGGTGGTGTCGCGCACCGGGTCCATGCGGGTGGTGATGGCCCAGATCACTTCCTGCCAGTTGCGGATGTCCACGTCGTCGTCGACGATGACGATGAACTTGGTGTACATGAACTGGCGCAGGAAGCTCCACAGTCCGAACATCAGCCGCTTGCTGTGGCCGGCGTAGGCCTTCTTCATGCTGATGATGGCCATGCGGTAGCTGCAGCCCTCGGGCGGCAGGTAGAAGTCGACGATCTCGGGGAACTGCTTTTGCAGGATCGGCACGAAGACCTCGTTGAGCGCCACGCCCAGCACGGCGGGCTCGTCGGGCGGCTTGCCGGTGTAGGTGGAGTGGTAGACCGGGTCTTCGCGGTTCGTCAGGCGGCTGACTTCGAAGACGGGGAACCAGTCCTGCTCGTTGTAGTAGCCGGTGTGGTCGCCGTAGGGGCCTTCCAGCGCGTGCAGGTAGCCGTTCTTCTCTTTGAGTGGCACACCATGCTCGCTGACGCCCTGGTAACCCGCTGGTGCCGTCGGGATGTGGCCCTCCAGCACGAACTCGGCCGAGGCCGGCACCTGCAGGCGGTGCTCGCCTTCGCCCACGGATGTGTCGGTGACCTCGGTGCGGCTGCCGCGCAGCAGGCCGGCGAACTGGTACTCGCCCAGGGTGTCGGGCACCGGGGTGACGGCGCCCAGGATGGTGGCCGGATCGGCCCCGCAGGCCACGGCGATGGGGAAGGGTTGGCCCGGGTTGGCGAGCGCGAACTCGCGGAAATCGAGCGCGCCGCCTCGGTGGGCCAGCCATCGCATGATCAATTGGCGCTTGCCGATGAGTTGCTGGCGGTAGATGCCCAGGTTCTGGCGTCGGCGCGGGTTGGGCACGCCTTGCGGGCCGCGGGTGACCACCAGCCCCCAAGTCAGCAGCGGGGCGGCGTCGTCGGGCCAGCAATGCTGGATGGGCAACTCGGTCAGGTCGATGTCGCTGCCTTCGCGCACCACCGCCTGGCAGGCGGCCCGGCGAACGGAGGCTGGCTTCATGTCCCACAGGGCCTTGGCCATGTGCAGCAGCTTGCCGGCGTCCTTCAACCCTTTGGGCGGCTCGGGTTCTTTCAGGCTGGCGAGCAGCCGACCGATGTCGCGCAGCTCGCTGACGTCAGATGCACCCATGCCCAACGCCACTCGTTTGGGGGTGCCAAAGAGGTTGGCGAGCACCGGGGTGGTGTGCGTGCGCCCCGGGCGTCCGTTTGGGTCGAGCTTGCCGACGGGCTTTTCAAACCACAGCGCAGGGCCGCCAGCCCTCAGAACGCGGTCGCAAAGGGCGGTCATGTCCAGGTGGACGGACACCGGGTCGCTGATGCGCTTGAGTTCCCCCTCTCGGGTGAGGCCTGCCACAAAGTCCCGCAAATCTCGGTATTTCATGCTCTGAGAGTAATAAAGAGTTGGTTCTTTATGCTTGACTGGTTATTTCAAGGCTGCCTAGAATCCGCCCCGTCGATCCCGGAACCGATTTTTTCCGGGTTAACCCTGGGTGCCTCTGGGCATCCTCGTCAGCTCCGGTCCTTGAGATTGCCGGGTGTGGCCCAAGTGGCTTGGCACCCTTTTCGAGGTCAGGCCCATGGTCGCCAAGCGACCGCCTGCAGCCTCGAAGCCGGGGCGATTATCACCGCCGACCTGGTTGCGCAGGCTGCTTCAAGGCAGCCTGCCCATGCGGTCAGCGGGGTGAGGAAAGGATAGTCATGTCTACGTTTGAACGTGCTGCCGAGGCGCCCCTGGTTGCCCCGACCGCGTCGAACCCCGCCAGCCGAATCGGCGAAGTCCTGGGTGTTGTCGCCTCGGACGTCCTGGGCGGTCTGCGCCATGCGAGTCACCATGTCCTGGCTGCCGTGGGCCTGGTCGCTGTCGTGGTGGTTGGCTTCCTGGCTGGTCGCCCGGACTTGCGCCATGGACTGGAAGACCAGGCCCTCTCATGGTTGTCTGCCCGCGCCATCCAGCGCGCCGAAGGGGGCGTGGACGCCGCACCCGACATCCTGCTGGCCATGGCCGAGCCTGAGGCCATTCAGCGCGCCACCGCCACCAACCCCGCCGAGCTCAGCCGACAGCAAGCCGCTGTGGCCCACTGGATCGCTCGTCGCTACAGCGTGGCCCCCGAGCCCGTCAGCCGCCTGGTGCAGGAGGCCTGGGTCCTGGGGCAGCGTGCTGGCCTGGACCCGACGCTTTTGCTGGCCGTGATGGCCGTTGAGTCCAGCTTCAACCCCTTTGCGCAAAGCCATGTGGGTGCGCAGGGCCTGATGCAGGTCATGACGCGTGTGCACCATGACAAGTACGCCATCTTTGGTGGCCAGAACGCCGCCTTTGACCCCGTGACCAACCTGCGCGTGGGCGTGCAGGTGTTGCAAGACTGCATCCGCCGCGCCGGCAGCGTTGCTGGCGGCTTGAAGCATTACGTGGGAGCCGCCAACCTGGCCGATGACGGTGGTTACGGTGCCAAGGTGCTGGCCGAAGCTGCCTACCTGCGCCAAGTGGCTTCGGGCCAGAAGGTGGCTTTCAACGCCAGCTTGCCTCAGGCCGGTGTGCCGAGTGCCGTTCAGGTTGCGGCGCCTCAGGCCGCATCGGGTGCGGCCGCGGGTGGTCACACCCTGGAAGCCGCCGAGCCTGCCCAGACCGTGCCTTCGGCTGGCGAGGCCGCCCCTCACCATGCCCCTGCTCGCTCGACCGAACAGGTGGCGCTGCTGACCCAGCCGCTGCCTGGCCGTTGACCCAATTGACGGCTGGGTCCGGTCATGGCGTTGGCCTCGCAGCTGTCATGCAGGCCTTTGCGGCCTCCGCTACAATTCGAAGCCTGCGCGACTGGCGATAGATGGCTGCATTCAGCGGCCTGAGGTGGTGAACCACCGGGAAGCGCAGCCGATTTCGTCCAGGCCGAAGCTTGAGACGAGGTCGTTTCAGCCGTTCGCCTGGGCAGCCTTTTTCACCCACCGTCCCTGGTGGGTGGCAGGTCATCAACCGTCTTGAAGAGACTGCCCATGTTCGTTCGCGCTCAATCCACCATCGCCAACGTCGACCCCGAGTTGTTCGCCGCCATCCAGGCCGAGAACCAGCGCCAGGAAGATCACATCGAGCTGATCGCCTCCGAGAACTACACCTCGCCGGCCGTCATGGAAGCTCAGGGCTCCCAGCTGACCAACAAGTACGCCGAGGGCTATCCCGGCAAGCGCTACTACGGTGGTTGCGAGAACGTCGATGTCGTCGAGCAACTGGCCATCGACCGCCTCAAGCAGCTGTTCGGTGCCAACTTCGCCAACGTGCAGGCCAACTCGGGCTCGCAAGCCAACCAGTCGGTGTTCTTCGCGCTGCTGCAGCCTGGCGACACCATCATGGGCATGAGCCTGGCCGAGGGCGGTCACCTGACCCACGGCATGCAGCTCAACATGTCCGGCAAGTGGTTCAAGGTCGTGTCCTACGGCCTCGATGCCCAGGAAAACATCGACTACGACAAGATGGAAGCCCTGGCGCGTGAGCACAAGCCCAAGCTGATCATCGCCGGCGCATCGGCCTTCGCCCTGCGCATCGACTTCGAGCGCTTTGCCAAGATCGCCAAGGAAGTCGGCGCCTACTTCATGGTCGACATGGCCCACTACGCCGGCCTGATCGCCGCAGGCGTCTACCCCAACCCCGTGCCGCACGCCGACGTGGTCACCTCGACCACCCACAAGAGCCTGCGCGGCCCGCGTGGCGGCATCGTGCTGAGCAACAACGAAGAGATCGCCAAGAAGATCAACTCGGCCATCTTCCCCGGCATCCAGGGCGGCCCGCTGATGCACGTCATCGCCGGCAAGGCCGTGGCCTTCAAGGAAGCCCTGTCGCCCGAGTTCAAGGCCTACCAGCAGCAAGTCGTCAAGAACGCTGCCGCCCTGGCTGACACGCTTACCAAGCGCGGCCTGCGCATCGTCTCCGGTCGCACCGAGAGCCACGTGATGCTGGTCGACCTGCGCCCCAAGAACCTGACGGGCAAGGAAGCCGAAGCCATCCTGGGTGCCGCGCACATCACCTGCAACAAGAACGGCATCCCCAACGACCCGCAAAAGCCGATGGTGACCTCGGGCATTCGCCTGGGCTCGCCCGCCATGACCACGCGTGGCTTCAAGGAAGAGCAGGCCGTCATCGTCGGCAACCTGATCGCCGACGTGCTGGACAACCCGCACGACGAAGCCAACCTGGCCCGCGTGCGCGAGCAGGTCTCGGCCCTGACCCGCCAGTTCCCGGTCTACCGCTGAGCCGTCGATGCGCTGTCCCTTCTGCGGGCACCTCGAAACCCAGGTTGTCGAAACCCGGGACTCCGACGAAGGCGACAGCATCCGTCGCCGGCGCAAGTGCGGCAGCTGCGACAAGCGCTTCACCACCTATGAGCGCGCGGAAATCGAACTGCCGGCCATCGTCAAACGCGATGGCCGGCGCACCGACTACGAGCGCGCCAAGCTCAAGGGCTCGATGATGCTCGCGCTGCGCAAGCGGCCGGTCAGCGCCGAGGCGCTGGAGACGGCGCTCGAGGCCATCGAGGCGCGTTTGCGGCAGTCGGGCGAGAAGGAAGTGGACTCGACCTGGCTGGGCGAGGCCGTGATGCGCGAGCTGCGCAAGCTCGACAAGGTGGCCTACGTGCGCTTCGCGTCGGTGTACCGCAGTTTTGACGACGTCAACGAGTTCGTGGCGGCGATCAAGGAGACGGGCAAGGCCCGCAAGGGATCGGCCGACGAGGGCTGATCTGCCACTCTCCTGTCGTTTTCCATGATCCCTCGCTTGCGGGGGCGATGCCCCTGAAACGGCGTCGATTCAAGGGGGAACCCGCAGGGCTGGGGACGAGCGGTCGGCATGCGCCGCTCAGCGGTGTTGCGCTGCCGGGTGGGCGCGCTACATTCGCCGCATGCAAAAAGCGGGAATCCTCCACATTCAGCGTGGCTTCACTCTGGTCGAGATGATGGTCACGATCGCTGTGCTTGTCATTTTGGCCAGCATCGCGGTGCCGGGCTTGCAGGCGTTCACGACTCGCTCGGGCATGAACGCCATCCGGGACGACTTTTCGATTGCGCTGCAGCGTGCGCGGTTGGATGCGATCAGCAGGAACACGTGCGTGTCGATTTGTCAGTTGGCTTCCGGCAGCACCAACACGTGCGCAGGCGCGGCGGACAACCCGGGCCAATGGCACCAGGGGTGGATCGTGTTCGTGAACGGTGCTTGCGCAGGCGCTGTCCCCGCCACGGCGATTGCTGGCGGTGACTTGATCGCCGTCAGGCAGCCCGGTGATCCTCGTTTCCAGCTCAGCCACGATGGTGGAAACCCACCCCGGATTGCGACGTTCGATCCCCGGGGCGCTCTGGTGGGGCCATCTTTCACGGTCAATGCCACCGACGCCAAGGATGACGAGAGTCCTTTGGCGCGTGACATCACGGTCACTTTTCAGGGGCGGGTGGCGGTGCTTTTGCCGGATGAGGAGGATGACGATGCAGCCACAGCGCAAGCGGAGTGACGTCACCATGAAAAAGCAGTCTGGCGTGACTTTGGTGGAGGTGCTGGTGTCCATGGTCATCATGGCCCTGGGTTTGGTGAGCCTGGCCGCCTTGCAAAACTACACCTTGCGGTATCAGCTTGGTTCGGTGCATCGGGCACAGTTGTCGGGTCTGTTGTCGGACTATGCCGAGCGCGTTCGATCGAACCTGGGCCAGGCGCCAGGTGAGGTGGCGAATTCGCCTTACCTGGTGGCGTTGTCCTGGGATCAGCAGGCGGCCGCGGTGACTGCTCCAGCCAGCACCACATGCGCTGGTGGCAACGCGTGCGCACCGGTGGCCCTGGCGACGGCTGACGTGGCTCAGTGGCGCGACCGGGTGCGTCGTGAGTTGCCCCGCGGTTCTGTTCACGTCACGGGTGACGCCGTTCGAGGACTCTCGGTGACCTTCATGTGGTCAGACAAGGAGTTCGTCGAGCAAGCGGGGGGCGATGCCCGGGAGGCGCCCGTTTGCGAGGAGTTGGCGGACAGCACGGGATTGGCGGCGCAGTCCTGCTGTCCTGATGCGGCAGATGCCCCGGAGGGGGTCCGGTGTGCGCGTTTTTCCTTGATCCCTTGAGGTGAGCATGCCCATTCGCGCATCGTCCAAACCCCTCCGCCACCGAGCGCGTGGCGTGACCCTTGTGGAGTTGATGGTCACGATTGCCATCAACCTGGTTCTCGTGCTGGCGGCCACCCTGTTGTTCCTCAACACGCGCAGCACGCAAAGAGCGGTCAACGATCGCAGCGCGGTTTTCGAGACCGGGCAGTTCGCCATGGGGCTCCTGACCCGCGATATCACCAACGCGGGCTTCTACCCTGCGGCGGCCAAGGAGCCCATGAGCACAGCGGGTGTGGAAGCCAAGACGCGTTTCAACCACGACTCTGCGGCTCAGGCCATGGCGTTGCCTGCTGCCTACGCCAATGGCTTGTTCGGGTGCGTGGGCCAAGCGTTCAATCCCGCGACGGGTGCCTGCGCGGCTCACACGGAGGCGCGGCTGGCTGGGTCAGACGCCCTGGTCGTGTCGATGTTCACGGAGGACTCCTTCTCCCTCGCAACCGGTCAGCGCGCTGATTGCACGCGCGCGGACGTGATCAACGACGCGAACATCGCCGGGAACAACCGACGCGCGGTCTACCTCAACCCGCCAGTGGCGCCGGCCCCGGGGCAACCGGCCTCGACCGCTGCTGAGGTGCGTCCGGACCTGGGGGGCTTGCCAGATGCCCCCCTGTTGGTGATCAATGCTTATCAACTCCGTGCGCAAGACATGTTGCTGGAAGACGGGCGGACGGTCAGGTCGGCATCTTTGACTTGTTGGGGCAACGGAGGTCGCCGGCGCGTCGAGCTGGTCCGAGGGGTTGAGCAATTCGTGGTGCGTTATGGCGTCTTTGATGACGCGACGCGCACGCCCTCACGCTACCTGGATGCCGCAGGGGTGGCCGCGTTGTTGCCAGCGACCATCGATGGCGAGGTGGTCACCGCTTGGCAGCGTGTCTCATCGGTTCGCGTTTGCATGATGGTCCGCTCCCCGCAGAACAACACGTCTCAGCGCGACGACGATGGGCAGGCGGTGGATGTGGCCGACTGCCTGGGTGGGACCTACGACCGTGGCAACGGCAGCCAGGTGCGTCGCTTTGAGCAAACGATCAGTGTCAAGAACCGCCAGGGCAACTCGATCGGCCTTCGGCTTGCTGCAGGACCCACGCCATGAGGCGCCCCCCGTCTTCTCTCGCTCGTCAGCGTGGCGTTGCCATGTTGGTGGTGCTTGTGTTCACGTTGGCGCTCACTGGCATCGCGATCGTCAGTGCTCGCCTGGCCTTGCTCGGTGAGAGCGTTGCCCGCAACCAATTGGACTTGCAGGTCGCCAGGCAGGCTGCGGAAGCCGCGCTGCGCGACGCCGAAAAGGACCTCATGATCAAAGACGGCACGCTGGAGTTTCCCGGTGCGGTCTGTCAGCGCAACCTTCCCACGCAGTTGGAGCGGCCGGCGATGGACCAGATCGCGCAGTTCACGAAAGAGTGCCTGAGGGGGCAGTGCGTGGTTGACAGCGAAGAGCGCAAGGGAGTTGATTACACCCAAGGGGCGACCGCATCGGATCGAGCTGAGGCCTGGTGGCCAGAGGACAGGGGGGGGCGCTGGGGGGATCCTGAAGAGGGCAAGCCCGCAGCGGGGGCAGCAGAAACGTGTGCAACCTTCACTGGAGGGGTGCCTTTGGGGATTTTCACGGGAGCCAGGCCGATCGAGGGTGTTGCGCTGCAGCCTGAGTACCTGATCGAGCTCATCCGCCGAGGCGGTTCCCAATACTTCCGCATCACCGCCAGAGGCTTCGGTTACCGAGCCGGCACCGAGGTGGTGCTTCAATCCTATTTCCAGGTCCCTGGGGCCTGAAGGCCGAGACATGAAAATCCACTGGCCCCGCCTCGCATTTGCTGCGCTGGTGACGCTCTCTTGCGCCACCACCGCCTGGACCCAGTCCACTGCGCCCTCGGCGCGTTTCACGTCTTCGTCGATCACGGCCTACCCTCCCAACATCAGCCAGGGAACGGGTGGTCCGATGATGATGCTGACCGCGTCGCGTGACCACACGCTGTTTGCCCCCATTTACACCGACTACGAGGACATCGACGGCGATGGCGTGGTCGACTACACCTTCAAGCCGACCTTCAAGTACTACGGCTATTTCGATCCTGACAAGTGCTATGGCTACGAAGCTGGGCACAGCACCGGCGGACGATTCGAGCCGAAGGCAATGGTGGTGGAGTACGAACGCCGTTCCTGCCCGAGTAATCAGTTTTTGTGGAGTGGCAACTTCCTGAACTGGGCGACCATGACGCGGCTGGACGTGGTTCGCAAGACGCTGTATGGCGGCCGCAGAATCGAGGACACGCTCGGTGACACCACGCTCGAGATGGCGGCTCTGGCGCACGATGCCCATGCCTTCGTCAAGTACTACAGCGGCGACGACATCCGTGACTACACGCCATTCACCGCTTCAGGCCTGGGCGGGCAGGGGTTGACCCTTTGCAGCCGGGGCTCGACAGGCGATGGGCGCGGCTCACCTGTGCTGCGCATGGCGCGCGGCAATTACAGCCTGTGGGCCACCACGCCCGGCACCGTCTGCAATTGGGCCTCGTCCGACCTGACGTTTGCATTTGGCGCCAAGGCTCAGGCCTTCTACGCCAAGTATGGTCCGCTGAACCTCTCAACCGGCACCGCCGATCCCAAGGCACACAAGACAACCCTGCCCAACAGCACGTCGGATGGCGCGCGTTACGGCTCGATTGGCCCTGAGCTGTCCATCCGAGTCCAGGCTTGCGCGCCCATCAGTGACGACTTGAAGGTGGGCTCTGAGCGTTGTGGCAGCTACCAACGCCTCGAATCTGGCGTTT
>NZ_DCXA01000150.1:721-7861 GCF_002328915.1 Aquabacterium sp. UBA2148 | reverse complement strand
TTCGGTTGTGCGTCGCAAGCCGGTCGGGTTGCTTCAGGAGTTCGGCACCAGCGAGCAAAAGCAGCAACGCGTGCGAGCTGAGTTCGGCCTCATCACCGGCAGTTACGACGAGAACCTGCGAGGGGGGCAACTGCGCAAGAACATCGGCAGTTTCAACGATGAAATCGATCTCGAAACGGGGCGATTCTGTCACCGCATGCCGGCCAGCGACGCTGCATCGCCGAGCAGTTGCGGGGGGATCTCGTTAAAAACGTTCGAGAACTCTGGTGGCGCAACCATTCCGGGCATCGCGCGGGCGTTTGACAGCCTGACCCTCTTTGATGCGGGAGACTACAACGCCAATTCGCCTGCAGTGCCTTTCCCGCTGCCCAGCGAGGTGACCAACAAGTTTTTCCCGTCCTGGGGCAACCCGATGTCGGAAATGATCACCCAGGCGCTGGCTTACTTCGCCAACATCGGCATGGGTGGTGCCCAGGTCGGAACGGGCAGCCGCGATGCCAAGCAGGGCCTCCCGGTGGGCATTGCACGCCAGGACCCGCTTGTGGACACCGCCATTGATCCGGTGTCGGGGCTGTCTCGCAAGGCGCTCTACGGACGGGCGATTTGCCGACCGATGCACATGCTGGCCATTTCGAGCGGGTCGGTCACCCACGACACCGATGAGGCAGATGCCGCTCAGGAGGACGTGTACGGTGATGCCGCCGCCTTCATTGCGAAGAATGGCGCTTCAACGGCGACCATCCAGTCGCTGACCAACCTGGTGGGTGACATCGAAGGCATCACGAACACGGCTCGCTCTGTGGGTTCCGCTAACGGTGGATTCGGTGTGGATTGCACGCTCAAAAACATCGGCCCGGCCGTCACCGAGGGCCTTGCGAAGGTGGCTGGGGTGTGTCCTGAGGCCCCTGCGGTCAAGGGCACCTACCTTGGGGCGGGTGCGGCTTTCAGCGCCAACACCAGAGCCGTGCGCGAGCGCACAGAGCTGCAGAGCGCCAACGGAGCGTCCGTGCTGGATCGCAACCTGCCGGCTCACGCCCTGCGCGTGCGCTCGTACGCCGCCACGCTGTCTGGTGGTGTCGCGCGCATCGACGTGCCGATCCCTGGCAAGCCCGGTAAGTTCGTGTACATCACCCCTGAGAGCTCCTGGGATTTCCAGGGCTTCGATGGCAAGCAGACCCGCGGTGAGCTGATGCCCGGCGCGATGCTGACGTTCCGAGCAATTCATGGCACGACGAGGTCTGCCTCGTACGTGGTGACCTGGAACGATGCCCAGTTCGGGGGAGACTACGACATGGACATCGTGGGCTTCTTGCGCTGGGAAATCAAGGACAGCCCAGGCAGGCCCGGTACCTATGACCTGGAAATCACGACCGACATCCTGAACCAGGAAGCAGGAGCGCCTGGCGCGCATGGCTTCAGCGTCATCGGCACCGTGGACGAGGGTCTCCCAACAGGTTACTCCCGTCCCGATCGCTACCTCACCCATGCGGGCATCGAGTACTCGGCCAGCTCGGACTGTGCTGAGTTGCGCTCCCGGGGAGATGCGGATTTCGCCTTGCGTTGCGGCTACAGCGTGGAAGGCATGTCCACAGGGGTGGGGCGCGATGGCTACGCCTGGCCTACCTCGTACAACGGTCAGGCGATCAACTTCGTCGGCGAGGGCAGCAAATCGTCCTCCGTCGTCAAAAAGTTCCTGGTCACCGAGGGGGTCGCAGACGTGACGCTGCGCGACCCCCTTTGGTATGTTGCCAAGTACGGCAGTTTTGACACGGGCGAAAAGAGCTTCGCGTGGAGTTCGGATGCCAAGCCCGAAGACCGCAAGGGCGCTTTGCCTGTCAACTGGGATCGCAGCAACAACAACAACGCAGCCTGCTCTGCGCAGGGGTGTGCCGACGGTGAGCCGGATGGCTACTTCCTCGCGCGCCGACCTGAGTTGTTGGAAGAGCGACTGCGCAGCCTGCTGCTTGCCCTCACACAAGGCAGCAACTCGGCCCCGGCGGTCTCGTCCAGCCAGTTGCTGACCAGCAGCATCAAGTACACCGCCGAATTCAGCCCCGATGGTTTTGGCGGCACGATCAAAGCGTATGCCGTCAACGACGACGGGATTTTCAGCGATGAGTTGGGCTGGAGTGCTTCTGAGCTGATGGCTGGCGTGGGCACCGATCGGGTGCTCATCACCGATGATGCGCGTCAGGGCCTGAGCTTCGATTGGGCTGGGCTGAGTGGTGACGCCCTGGTCAACTATCGCGCTGCACTGATTGGCTTGGGCGTGTCTGCGCCCCCGACCCCGGCAGAGGTGACCGCGGTCAATGGCCAAGGCACACGTGTGAGGAACCTCATTGATTACATGCGCGGCGAGCGTGGCCAAGAGGGACTCAGCTTCCGCATCCGTCGGGACGGGGTCATGGGCCCCATCGTGAACTCGACCCCCTGGTTGCAAAGCAGCACCACCGCAGGCCGCTACTCGGACGTTGACTTCCCGTCCGGCACAGCGTCGTATCGCACTTTCGTCAACCAGAAATTGACTAAGGCACCTGTGCTGTGGGTCGGCGCGAACGATGGCATGTTGCATGGCCTTGATGCCGACAGCGGCATGCCTTTGTTGTCCTATGTGCCGAGTCCACTTGTTGCACGCTTGGGCACCGCGCTGGCCGCTTCGAACCGCGATCCCGTGGCCCTGATGGATGGCAGCCCATTCACGGGCGACGTCCTGGTGTCGTCCGCAAGGGGCTTCAATCCGTCCGGGGCGACGAAGGCTTGGCACACCTACCTATTCAGTTCCCTTGGGCGCGGCGGGCGGGCTGTTTTCGCGCTGGACGTGTCCGACCCTGGGCAACTCGCTTTGGCAACATCGGCGCCCCAGGCCTTCAAATGGGTGTTCACGTCGCAAGACGATGCCGACTTGGGTTACCAGTTGCAGGATCCCGTGCGGCATCCCAATTCGGGGCAGCCTGCGCAGATCGCCTACCTCAACAATGGGGAGTTCGGGCTGCTGGTTCCCAACGGAAGCGGTTCTACCCAAGGACGCGCCGCACTTTTCATTCTGTCAGTCAACGGGCCAACTGTGCCGTCGGGCGACGGGGCGCCGATCTGGAGCCAGGTCAGCGCAAATGGCGTGGCAGCGTCCTATCGCAAGATCGTGGTGTCGGGCGCCCTGGACAGCGGCAATGGGCTGATGGGTGTCACTTGGGTCGACCTGGACGACAACGGAACGGCAGATGTGGCCTATGCCAGCGACTTGCGTGGCCAGATCTGGAAGTTTGACTTGCGTTCGAGCAACCCAGCCGAGTGGGGCTCGGCGCTGGTCTCGGCCGGCCAGCCCAAGCCGTTCTTCACCGCAAAGTCAGGCACTCGCACGCTGTCGATCACCACGGCCCCCGTGGCCCTGTTTCCCAACATCGGCGGCACGATGATTTCTTTCGCAACAGGTCGGGCCATCGACTCTGGTGATTTCCCAGATCTGTCGGTCAAGCAGCGATTCTTCACGGTGTGGGACAAGGGTCGGTACGCCGAGGATTTGGTGAGCCCACCGATCGAGGCGGACAGCGCAACCGGACAGGTGGCCATTCAGAATGCCCTGCCAGATGTGGACGCCACCCGCACGATTGCGCGCGACGGAGAGACCCCGCGCACGGTCAACACGTTCATTCGCCGGGTGCTGCGTCGTGACCCGATCACTGGTGCGGTATACCAGGTCAAGGTCAACGACCAGGGCGCCATCGTGCTCGTGGATGGCGAGGAAGTTCGGGTGCAAGGCAATACCGGCACCCAGGACTTCAAGCCTGCCGAAAACGATGGGTGGTACCTGGAATTCCCCGCCGATGGCGAGGCGGTGATCAGCTCCCCCGCGCGGCGGCAGAATTTCGTGGCGTTCACCACGGTGCGCCCCAAGTCCGAGGCCGAGCGTGAGCAGTCGTGCACCGTTGGCCCCGAAGCCACTTTGTACGCTTTCAACCCCATCAATGGCCTGCCCATTCGCAGCTTGCTGGCAGATGGCACCATGGACATGGGCATCGCCTTCCGCGACCAGAAGTACACGCTCGTCTTAACCGGTGACCGTGAGCGCAGGGCTCAAACAGGGGGGAAAACAGATTTCAGTGCCGTTGGTGCAAGCGGTGAACAGAAAATCAGCACCAGCGCCTCCAACCTTCGCATCCAGTGGCGTGAGATCACAGGCATGCGCACCCGCCCGGCAGCCCAAACGACCAAGGATGAGCCCGCTGCCGAGGAGGCCAAAAAATGAGTTTCTGGGCTACCAAACCTTCTATTCGGCACGCCAGTCGCCGTCAACAAGGCTTCACACTCCTCGAGTTGATGATCGTGGTGGTGGTGGTCGGTGTCTTGGCCAGCATCGCCTATCCGTCCTACATCGAGTACGTCGCCCGGGGGCATCGCGCCCAGCTCAAGACGCAGTTGCAGGCCGCGCAGCATTGGATGGAGCGCTACTACAGCGAGCGGTACTTCTATGGCAATGCGTTGAATTCCGAGGATCCGCCTGCGGCGTTTGCCAACCAGGCGTTCGCGACCAGCCCGCCAGCGGGGGAGGGGGACGCCCGCTACACGCTGGCGGTGACGCCCAACGGTGGTGGTCAGGGCTATCAGATCACGGCGTCCAGGGCTGGTGGCATGACCGATGACCCGTGTGGTGACCCGACCGTCACGCACCTCGGTGTCAAAGGTCTTGTTGAAGACTCCAGAGGCGATCGCTACGACGACGATGCTGCGGCCGTGGCGGCCTGCTGGCGCTGAGGCGGCCCGGTGGCTCATTCAGCCCGGTCGTCTCTGAACTCGCCAGCGCTGTGGGTGTCTGTCTTTGCCGTGATTCTTTTGCATGGTGTGGGGACTTGGTGGGTGCAGGCGGGACGGCGAGGCGACCACGATGGTGCGCACCTTGGCACCGTTGCGCGAGGCGATGCTGGCATGAAGCTCAGCTTGGCAACGGTTCGGATCCATCGGGCTGACTCGCAGGTTGCCGAGTCATCGCAGACTGCCCCTTCAGATCTCGCGAGCCTTGAGTCCGAGCACCCTCACCCTCCGTTGACCCCATCGCCCGGGGCGCAGTCGACATCCGGGGGGGCACTGTTGAACACCCATTACGTGAGTGCCAACGAATTGGACCAGGGGCCAGCCCCCCAGCCTGGATGGGTGCTGGACGAGTCTGCGTTTCCACCTGGCCGCGAAACCAGACTGTTGGTGCGGGTGTGGGTGACTGCGGACGGCGACATTGATCAGGTTGCGCTCGTGCATGCCGATCCGCCCGGCGAGTGGGCTAGCCGGGCCATCGAGCCCTTGATGGAGACCAAGATGTCTGTGCCTCTCCGGGGTGGCCGTGCGGTGCCTGCGGTCCTCGTGGTAGAAATTGCGGCACAAGACGAAGGATTCCATTGACAGCAGTGGGGCACGGCCCCGTTGGTCAGCTATCGATGCCGCGAGACCCAGCTCCCGAAAGCACCTGGCTCCAGGCCGCCCTCACCCAGGCCCGCCTTGCCCTGCCCATCTCCAGCCCCAACCCCCCGGTCGGCTGCGTGATCGTGCGCGGCGACCGCCTCATCGGTCAGGGTCACACCCAGCAGGCGGGCGGCCCTCACGCCGAGGTCATGGCCATGCGCGACGCGCAAGCGCGGGGCGAACGCCTCCAAGGCGCCACCGCTTACGTCACCCTCGAGCCTTGCTCTCACCACGGTCGCACGCCCCCCTGCGCCGACGCCCTGATCCGCGAGCGTGTCGCACGCGTGGTCGTGGCGCTGCACGACCCCAATCCACTGGTGGCGGGGCAGGGCGTTGCCAGGTTGCGCGCTGCGGGCATCGCCGTTGACGAGCTGCCGCCTGACCACCCCGCCGCCCTCGAAGCGCGGGAGATCAAGATCGGCTTTCTGTCTCGCATGGTGCGCCAGCGCCCCTGGGTGCGCCTGAAGGTGGCCGCTTCTCTGGATGGCCGAACGGCGCTGGACAACGGCGTCAGCAAATGGATCACCTCTCCGGCCGCGCGCGAAGACGGGCAGCATTGGCGCGCCCGCGCGTCGGCTGTGCTCACAGGCATCGGCACGGTGCAGGACGACAACCCGCGACTCGACGTGCGTGCGTTCGAGGTGCCTCGCCAGCCCCTGCGCGTGGTGCTCGACAGCCGCTGGCGCATGCCGCCCGATTCGGCCATGCTGGGCACACCGGGTGGTGTGTTGGTGGTGGGGCTGCAGCCGGTCGATGGCGCTGCGAAAGCCCGGCAGTCGGCGCTGAAGGCAGCGGGCGCCGAGGTGTTGGAGGCACCGCCATGTGTCGCAGACCAGCCTGCCGCCTCTGCATTCGCACCCCTTGATGCCCAGGGCGCTTCACGTGTTGCTGTCGAGGCGAAGGCGCAATCGGCCGATCTTTTGAACGGCGCCACCACCGTGCCGGCCCAAGTCGACATGGCCTGGCTCATGCCCGAGCTCGCCCGCCGTGGTGTCAACGAGCTGCACGTCGAGGCTGGCGCCCGCCTGAATGGCCATTTGATCGAGCAGGGGTGGGTCGACGAGATCCTGGTGTATCTTGCGCCCAAGCTGCTGGGCCCCGGACGGGCGCTGGCCGCGCTGTCTCCGCTCAGGGGGCTGGATGGGTGCTGGCAAGGCGAGGTCCGCGACCTCTGCCTGGTCGGCCCGGATGCCCGCCTGATCGTGCGCCCGCCCGGTCGCGAACGTTTCTGAGGTCGGCTGGGGCGATCGCCCTGGCCCGTGGCATCGGTTTCGCGGGCGCCTGCGCGCGCCCGTGATCGGTACCAAGCTCTCTCTGTGCCTTCTTCCCTCCCAATCCACGTCGTCGAGAAGTCCATGTTCACCGGCATCATCACTGGCGTTGGCCAGGTCACCGACAACCAACCCCTGGGCGAGCTGCCCACCCACGGCCGCCGCCTGACCATCCAGGCCCCGGCTGGTTACCTCGAGGGCGTCGGCCTGGGCGACAGCATCGCCATCAACGGCGCTTGCATGACGGTCACCACCTTCGACGTGGCCGCCAGCCGCTTCACCATCGCTGTCTCGGCCGAAAGCCTGGCGCGCACGGTCGGTCTGGCTGGCACGGGTCACCGGGTCAACCTGGAGCAGGCCCTGCGCTCGCACGACCGCCTGGGCGGCCACATCGTCACCGGCCATGTCGACGGCGTGGGCG
>NZ_DCXA01000150.1:0-595 GCF_002328915.1 Aquabacterium sp. UBA2148 | reverse complement strand
GAGCCGGTGGGCGAGTCGTGGCTGCTGCGCATCCGTGCGCCCAAGGCCCTGGCGCGTTTCCTGGCTTACAAGGGCTCGATCACCGTCAACGGCGTGAGCCTGACCGTCAACCGCGTGCAGGACGCCGACGACGGCAGCACCGAGTTCGACATCAACCTCATCCCGCACACCATTGACAACACGGCGCTGGGCGAGATCAAGGCGGGCACCCAGGTCAACCTCGAGGTCGACCTGATCGCCCGCTACGTGGAGCGCATGCTGTCGGCCGAGGGGCGCCTGCCGGGCTGAGCGCCTCTTGCGTGGTGAAATCCCGGCGCATTTCCGCTCTCCAAGGGGGCTCAAGCTGGGGTTTGCCCCCGTTGGGGTGCGCCGCCCGCCTACAATCGCGGGATGCCGATTTCACCCATCCCCGAGCTGATCGCCGAGCTGGCCGCTGGCCGCATGGTCATCCTGGTTGACGAAGAAGACCGCGAGAACGAGGGCGACCTCGTCCTGGCTTCCGACCACGTCACGCCCGAAGCCATCAATTTCATGGCCAAGTACGGCCGTGGCCTGATCTGCCTGACGCTCAACCGCGAGCATTGCGAGCGCCTGC
>NZ_DCXA01000203.1:0-11347 GCF_002328915.1 Aquabacterium sp. UBA2148 | reverse complement strand
GCGCGTGACGATGGCGGCCTGGAAGCCTGCGTCGCGCATCACGCGCACGGCGTTGGTCGGCATCAGCGGCGAGGTGAAACCGGTTTCGCCCAGCAGCGAAGCCGCCGTGCGCTCGCGCCCATGGTGACGGCACAGCCACAGCAGCGCGTCCAGCAAGGGGTCTTCCGCGCGCGCGTCCGCCGCCGTGCCCGGCACGGGCTCGGTGTTGCCAGGCGGCACCGTGGTGTCGGCCGGCAGCTCGGTGGGAGGGGCGCTGTCGGGCTGCGTCAAGGAAGGCTCCGTCGCGTCACTTCTTCGCTGAGGGGCCTTCAGGCCTCGCCCAGGGTGCCGGCCACGAGGGCCTCGAGTTGGGTTTCAAGGTCGCGCACCAGGCCCGGCGTGTCGAACAGTGGGGTCTGGAAGCGGTGCTCGGCCAGGTAGCGGCGGTGGCTGGCCACGCGCGCCGGCTCGCGGCCCAGCGTGATCGCCATGCGCTCATAGGCCTCGGGGCTGTCGGTCACCAGGTCGGGCAGGCCGACCGCGTGCAACAGGCTGCCCGCCATGCGCGACACGAAGGTGCGCCCCGAGCACGTCAGGATGGGCACGCCCATGAACAGCACGTCGTTGGCCGTGGTGCCCGCGTTGTAGGGGAAGGTGTCGAGGATCAGGTCGGCCGCCGTGAAGCGCGCCAGGTAGTCGGCTGGTGCCACGCGCGGGGCAAAGATCAGGCGCGCCGGGTCCACGCCATGGGCGCTGGCTTCGGCGCGCATGTTGGCCTCGGCCCAGCGGTTGTCGGCCAGCAGCCACAGCACGCTGCCCGGGACCTGCGCCAGCACGCGCATCCACAGCTGGAACAGCGCCTGGCCCATCTTGAAGTTGTTGTTGAACGAGCAGTAAACAAAGCCCTCTTCAGGCAGGCCACACTGCGCCCTCGTGGGCGACTCGGAGGCCACGCGTTGCCGGTCGCTCGACTGGAAGCACTTGCTCAGGTAGAGCGGCCGCTCGGTCATGTACGGCAGCAGCTCCGGCGGCATGACGAAGCGGTCGGCGATGACGCGGTCGATCGACGACAGGCCCGTGGTGCCCGGAAAGCCCAGGTAGGTCAGTTGATGCCGCGCAGGGCGCCAGCTCAGGACGTCGGCACGCGCACCCGAGGTCAGGCCCTGCAGGTCGATCAGCACGTCGATGTCGTCGGCAGCGATGCGGCGCGCCACGGCCTCGTCGCTCATGCTGGCCACGGGCACGTGGTGATCGAGCGATCCACGGATGCGGGCCTGCAGCGCGCTGCCGTCCTCGCGGCTCCAGCAGTAGGCAAAGGTCTCGAAGCGGCTGCGGTCGATCAGCTCGATGAGCTCGACCGTCAGCAACCCAACGGCATGCAGGCACAGGTCGCCCGACAGGAAGGCCAGGCGCAGCTTGCCGGGACGCTGGCGCACCGGGGCAGCCAGCTTGGTCGTCACCGGCTTGACGCGCTCGTGCACGAAGGTGCGCGCGGCCAGCAACTGCATGGCCGGGTCGTCGCTGGCGCCCAGCATGGCCAGCGGCGACGTGCCCAGCTGCAGCGCGCAGGGCGTCACGCCGGGCACAGGCGCATAAACGGGCCACTCGCACTGCTTCTGGCGGATGTGCACCAGGTGCTGGATGACCCGCGACTGATCCGGCTGCAGCAGCAGGCTGCGCTTCATCGCGGCTTCGGATTCGTCGTAGCGGCGCTGCTGCTCGAGCATGCGCGCGGAGTTGTTCAGGGCGTGCAGCGGCAGCTCCAGGTCCACCTGCTGACCTGCCTGGCCTTGCTGCGCTGAAAGCTGCAGCACCATGTCCCATGCTGCCAAGGCCTCGTCGTGGCGGCCCTGGTGCTCCAGTTGGTGGCCCAGGTTCAGGTGCGCCTGCATGAAGCCTGGCGCCAGCTGCAAGGCCTCGCGGTAAGCGGCCTCGGCGGCCACGTGCTCGCCCATGCCGCCCAGCACCGTGCCGTGGTTGAACAGCGCGATGTGGCGTTGCGGCGACTGGGTGTTGGCCAGCCAGGCCTCATAGAGGCCGCGCACGAGCTCGGCACGCGCCACCACTTCGGGGCGCTGCGCCACCTCCAGCAAGCTCATCAAGGGCATCTGACCCGAGCGGGCTTGCGCCAGCGCCTGCTCGAAGGCACTGGCGGCCAACGGCGGCTGCCCTGCCCCCTGGCGCATCAACTGATCGTCTCGGCTTCGGTCCATCGACACACGTCCTGTTCTGCCCCCTTGGCAGGCGCCATGGGGGATGTGTCGATGCTAGGCAAAGGGCCGTGGGGGCTTGAGCCGGATTACAGCGGCTGGAGGCGGCCAATTCTGGCCTCAGCCAACAAAAAAGCCCCACCAGCGTGAGCGAGTGGGGCTTTGTTGATTCTGGAGGCGCGGCCCGGAGTCGAACCGGGCTAGACGGATTTGCAATCCGGTGCATAACCGCTTTGCTACCGCGCCAGAGCTTGAAAAAAGGGAAGCCAAGTCAAACCGGGCTTCCCTTCGAATTTGGAGCGGGATAAGAGACTCGAACTCTCGACCTATACCTTGGCAAGGTATCGCTCTACCAACTGAGCTAATCCCGCATGTGTTGCAGCGGCCAACAGCCCCTGCAACGCTCGCTTGGCTGAACTTTTCAGTCTTTGCCTTGATCGCGTCTGGTGTCGCGATCAGCGAAGAACGCAACTATACATCGAAATTCGCGGCTTTGGCAAGGTGTTGCAAGTTTTCATCGCTGTGGTGACGCGACACCCCGCCTGCGGTGGGCCACCAGGTCCAGCAGGCGGGTGTTGCACCTGGCCGGCTTACACTTGCCGCCCAGGCCCCGATGGTGAAATCGGTAGACACAGCGGACTTAAAATCCGCCGCTTGCTGAAAGGCAGCGTGCCGGTTCGACCCCGGCTCGGGGCACCAACACGCCCATGGCACCGAGGTGCCCAAACAAAAAGCCCCACCAGCGTGAGCGAGTGGGGCTTCGTTTTTCTGGAGGCGCGGCCCGGAGTCGAACCGGGCTGGACGGATTTGCAATCCGGTGCATAACCGCTTTGCTACCGCGCCAGGGTGTTGAGAGTATCCAGCAAAACCGGCGGCAGGTGCGCACGCCATCGACTTCACCAGAGAAAAAGGGAAGCCTTTTGGGCTTCCCTTCGGAATGTGGAGCGGGATAAGAGACTCGAACTCTCGACCTATACCTTGGCAAGGTATCGCTCTACCAACTGAGCTAATCCCGCATTTCGCAGGCTTCAGATTGCTCCTTCAGCCTGTCGTCTTCGCTTGCGTTGATCGCGTTTGGCGCGTGATCAGCGAAGACCTGAACTATAGCGCGTTTTTAGCGCCTTCGTCAACGTGCTCTCAAAATTTTCAGTGTTTGAGCAACTCGTTGCTGACGGGCGACGCCGCGGCGTCCGGTTTGGCTTCCACCACCTTGGCTTCGTCTTCCGGCAGCGGCGTGGGCTGACGCTCCAGGGCCACCTCGAGCACCTTGTCGATCCACTTGACCGGCACGATCTCGATCTGGCTCTTGACGTTCTCAGGGATCTCGGCGAGGTCCTTGACGTTCTCTTCCGGGATCAGCACCGTCTTGATGCCACCACGGTGAGCCGCCAGCAACTTCTCCTTCAGACCACCGATGGCCGTGACCTCACCGCGCAGGGTGATTTCACCCGTCATGGCGACATCGGCGCGCACCGGGATGCCCGTCAGAGCCGACACGAAGGCCGTGGTCATGGCCGCACCGGCGGACGGACCGTCCTTGGGCGTGGCGCCATCGGGCACGTGGATGTGGATGTCGCGCTTCTCGAAGAGGTCGTCCGTGATGCCCAGGCGGCGAGCACGCGAGCGCACCACCGAACGAGCGGCCTCGACCGACTCCTTCATCACGTCGCCCAGCTGACCCGTGCGGATGATGTTGCCCTTGCCCGGCATGATCGCGGCTTCGATGGTGAGCAGGTCGCCACCGACTTCCGTCCAGGCCAGACCCACAACTTGACCCACCTGGTTTTCCTTGGTGGCCTCGCCGTAGCTGTACTTGCGCACGCCCAGGAAGTCGTTGAGGTTCTCATCGGTGACGACGACCTTCTCGGTGTGCTGCTTGAGCGCAAAGCCCTTGATCACCTTGCGGCAGATCTTGGAGACCTCGCGTTCCAGCGAGCGCACGCCAGCCTCGCGGGTGTAGTAGCGGATGATGCCGCGGATGGCGCTTTCAGCGACCTCCAGCTCACCGTCCTTCACACCGTTGTTCTTGATCTGCTTGGGCAGCAGGTAGGTTTGAACGATGTGGACCTTCTCGTCTTCCGTGTAGCCGGCCAGGCGGATCACTTCCATCCGGTCCAGCAGCGCCGGCGGGATGTTCAGCGAGTTCGACGTGGCCACGAACATCACATCGGACAGGTCGAAGTCGACCTCGATGTAGTGGTCACCGAAGGTGTGGTTCTGCTCGGGGTCGAGCACTTCCAGCAGCGCCGAAGACGGATCGCCACGGAAGTCCATGCCCAGCTTGTCGATCTCGTCGAGCAGGAACAGCGGGTTGCGCACGCCGACCTTGGACAGGCTCTGCAACACCTTGCCCGGCATGGAGCCGATGTAGGTGCGGCGATGGCCACGGATCTCGGCCTCGTCGCGCACGCCGCCCAAGGCCATGCGCACGAACTTGCGTCCGGTGGCGCGGGCGATGGACTGGCCCAGCGAGGTCTTGCCCACGCCAGGGGGGCCGACCAGGCACAGGATCGGGGCCTTGACCTTGTCGACACGCTGTTGCACCGCGAGGTACTCGAGGATGCGTTCCTTGACCTTGTCGAGGCCGTAGTGCTCTTCGTTGAGCACGGTCTCGGCCAGGGCCAGGTCGTGCTTGACCTTGGACTTCTTGCTCCAGGGCAGGTTGACCAGGGTCTCGATGTAGTTGCGCACCACCGTGGCCTCGGCCGACATGGGCGACATCAGCTTGAGCTTCTTGAACTCGGCGTCGACCTTCTTGCGTGCCTCCTTGGGCATGCGGGCCGACTCGATCTTCTTGGCGATTTCTTCGAGGTCAGCGCCCTCTTCGCCTTCACCGAGCTCCTTCTGGATGGCCTTGACCTGCTCGTTGAGGTAGTACTCGCGCTGCGACTTCTCCATCTGGCGCTTGACGCGACCACGGATGCGCTTTTCGACCTGCAGGATGTCGACTTCGTGCTCGAGCAACTCGAGCAGCTTTTCCAGGCGGGCGGACACGGTCACCAGGTCGAGCACCGACTGCTTGGCTTCGAGCTTGAGCGGCAGGTGGGCGGCGATGGTGTCGGCCAGGCGACCGGCGTCGTCGATGCCGGAGATCGAGGTGAGGATCTCGGGCGGGATCTTCTTGTTGAGCTTGACGTACTGGTCGAACTGCTGCGTCACGGCGCGGCGCAGGGCCTCGACCTCAGGCGTGACCTGGGCCTCGGGCGGCACGGGCACGACCACCGAGGTGAAGAACTCACCACTGTCGTCGATCGATTGCGTGTTGGCGCGCTGCACGCCTTCAACGAGCACCTTCACGGTGCCGTCGGGCAGCTTGAGCATCTGCAGGATGCTGGAGACGCAGCCGACGTCGAACATGTCGTCGGCCTTGGGCTCGTCCTTGCCGGCGGCTTTTTGCGCCACCAGCATGATCTGGCGGCCGGACTCCATGGCCGACTCGAGGGCCTTGATGGACTTGGGGCGTCCCACGAAAAGCGGGATGACCATGTGCGGGAAGACCACGACATCGCGCAACGGCAGCAGCGGCAGCGAGATGGGATCGGAAGGAAGAATGGGGTGTCCAGACATGATGGGCTCACTTTCTCTGAAGCCCACTTGGGGCCTCAGTGGCTAAACACAAGGGCACCGCGAAAACCCGTTTGGAAAAGGTTCTCAGCGGTGCCCCACGGAGCGCATTCAATCGCGCTCAGGCACTGGCCTTGGCCTGTTCCCGATACACCAGCAATGGCTTGGCGTTTTCCTCAATGGTGGATTCATCCAGCACAACTTTTTGCACGCCCTCCTGTGTGGGAAGTTCGAACATGGTGTCCAGCAACGATTGCTCCAGGATGGAACGCAGGCCACGGGCACCGGTTTTGCGCGCCAACGCCTTGCGGGCGATGGCGGCCAGGGCGGCCGGCCGGATTTCCAGCTCGACACCGTCCATGTTCAGCAACTGCTGGTACTGCTTGACCAGCGCGTTCTTGGGCTCGGTCAGGATCTTGACCAGGGCATCTTCGGTCAACTCGCCCAGCGTGGCCACCACCGGAAGGCGCCCCACCAATTCGGGGATCAGACCGAACTTGATGATGTCTTCGGGCTCGACCTCGCGGAAGACCTCACCGGCCTTGCGATCGTCCTTGCTCTGAACCGATGCGCCAAAGCCGATGCCCGACTTGATCGAGCGATTCTGGATGACCTTTTCCAGGCCATCGAACGCACCGCCGCAGATGAACAGGATGTTGGTCGTGTCGATCTGCAGGAAGTCCTGGTTCGGGTGCTTGCGGCCACCTTGCGGGGGCACCGAAGCCATCGTGCCTTCGATGAGCTTGAGCAGGGCCTGCTGCACGCCTTCACCCGACACGTCACGCGTGATGGACGGGTTGTCGGACTTGCGCGAGATCTTGTCGATCTCGTCGATGTAGACGATGCCGCGCTGGGCCTTGTCCACTTCGTAATTGCAGTTCTGCAGCAGCTTCTGGATGATGTTCTCGACGTCTTCACCCACGTAACCGGCTTCGGTCAGCGTGGTGGCGTCGGCGATCACGAAGGGCACGTTGAGCAGTCGGGCCAGGGTCTGGGCCAGCAGCGTCTTGCCGGAGCCCGTGGGGCCGATCAGCAGGATGTTGCTCTTGTTGAGCTCGATGTCAGGCTTCTTGCCGTCGCCCGAGCCCATGTGCTTGAGCCGCTTGTAGTGGTTGTACACGGCCACCGACAGCGTGCGCTTGGCCGTGTCCTGACCGATCACATACTGATCGAGGCTGGCCTTGATTTCGCCGGGGGTGGGCAAATCGCCGCGCGAGGGCCTGGTTTGCTCGGACTCCGCCGCCACTTCGTCGCGGATGATGTCGTTGCACAGGTCAATGCACTCGTCGCAGATGAAGACCGACGGTCCGGCGATGAGTTTTTTGACCTCGTGCTGACTCTTCCCGCAGAAGGAGCAGTAGAGGATTTTTTCGCTGGAAGAGCCTTTTTTGTCTGCCATGGTGCAGGCCTGTCAGGTGTCGGCAAGGGCCGGAAAAGAGGATTGCGGAGAGGTGGTGCTCAGCCGCGCTTTTCCAGCACCTTGTCGATGAGTCCGTAGGTGGCGGCCTCTTCGGCCGTCATGTAGTAGTCGCGTTCGGTGTCGTTCTGGATTTTCTCCAGAGGCTGGCCGGAACGCTCGGCCAGGATTTTGTTGAGCTGCTCGCGGGTTTTCAGGATCTCGCGGGCATGGATCTCGATGTCGGTGGCCTGACCCTGGGTGCCGCCCAGCGGCTGGTGGATCATGATTTTGCTGTTGGGCAGCGCGAAACGCTTGCCCTTGGCGCCAGCGGCCAGCAGGAAAGCGCCCATGGAAGCTGCCATGCCCATGCACAGGGTGGACACGTCGGGCTTGATGAAATTCATCGTGTCGAAGATCGACATGCCTGCGCTGACGGAGCCACCGGGCGAGTTGATGTAGAACGAGATGTCCTTGTCGGGGTTCTCGCTCTCGAGGAACAGCATCTGGGCGACCACCAGGTTGGCCGTGGCGTCGTTGACGGGGCCGACCAGGAAGATCACGCGCTCGCGCAGCAGGCGGCTGTAGATGTCGTAGGCGCGCTCACCGCGACCCGATTGTTCGATGACCATGGGCACCATGCCCAGGTTTTGAATGTCCAGTGCGCTCATGTGCTTCCTTGTACGCGTCGGTGCTGAGGCCCTGCCGTGGGCAATGGCCTCGGTTGAAATCATTATGACGTGCGATGCGGGTGCGCCGAAGGCCGGAAAAGGCGTCGCTACCTTGACGTCGTTTTTCCGTTGCGCGCAAACAGCGGGGAAAAACACCGCCGTGGCCTGTCAGCCTCAGGGAATTTCCCGTGACGAAATCCTCAGATCGCGCCCCGGAAGGTTGCACAAAACAAAAGGCACCGGCAATCACTCAGGATTGCCGGTGCCTTGGGCTGAACCGCAACTGAAACCCGCCCAGGCAGGTTTCGGTCAGGCGATCAGGCGCCTTGCTGGCCCATCAGCTCTTCGAAGCCCAGGGCCTTGTCGGTCACCTTGGCCTTGGACAGCACGAATTCAGCCACATTGCCTTCGATGACGACGGCTTCGACTTCGGCCATGCGCTGGCGGTCGCTCATGTACCAGGCCACCACTTGGGCGGGCTGCTCGTAGCTCTGGGCCAGTTCCTGGATGTGCGCTTGCAGTTGCTCGGGCTTGGCCTGCAGGTTGTTGGCCTTGACCAGCTCGGCCACGGTCAGGCCCAGGCGCACGCGGCGCTCGGCCTGGGGCGTGAACATCTCGGCGGGGATCGGGGCCTTGTCGGCGTCAGGGATGCCGCGCGACTTCAGGTCGGCGCGAGCGGCCTCGACCATGCGGTCGGTTTCGGCGGCCACCAGGGACTGGGGCAGGTCGAAATCGACGACCTTGAGCAGGGCTTCCATGACGGAGGCCTTGTTGCGAGCCAGGACGCGGAACTTGACCTCGCGCTCGAGGTTGCGCTTGACGTCGGCGCGCAGGGCTTCGACGGTGCCTTCTGCCAGGCCCAGGGACTTGATGAAGTCCTCGGTCAGCTCGGGCAGGTTCTGCTGCTCGACCTTCTTGAGGGTGACCAGGAAGTCGGCTTCCTTGCCGGCCACGTCCTTGCCGTGGTAGTCCTCAGGGAAGGCCAGGGGGAAGGTCTTGGAGTCGCCGGTCTTCATGCCGCGAACAGCCTTCTCGAAGGCTTCGAGCATCTGGCCTTCGCCAACCAGGAACTGGAAGCCCTCGGCCTTGCCGCCGTCAAAGGGCACGCCGTCGATCTTGCCTTCGAAGTCGATGGTGACGCGGTCGCCGTCGGCGGCGCCTTCGGCAGCCGGACGCTGGGCGAAGGTGCGGCGCTGCTTGCGCAGGATCTCGACGGTGCGGTCGATGGCGGCGTCGTTGACCTCAGAGCTCACGCGCTCGACTTCGGCGGCGGTCAGGTCGCCGATGGTGACTTCGGGGTAGACCTCGAAGGTGGCGTCGAACTGGAGTTGGCCTTCAACGGGGCCGCCTTCCTTTTCGGCGATGCGGGGCTGACCGGCCACGCGCAGCTGCGCCTCCTGGGCGGCCTTGGCGAAGGCTTCGCCAAGTTGGTCGTTGATGACTTCGTACTGGACGGAGTAGCCGTAGCGCTGGGCCACGACGTTCATCGGCACCTTGCCGGGGCGGAAGCCGTCGGCCTTGGTGGTGCGAGCCAGCTTCTTGAGGCGGGCATCGACTTCGCTCTTGAGGGCATCGGCTGCCAGCGACAGCGTGATGCGGCGCTCCAGCTTGTCGAGGGTCTCCACGGTGATCGCCATGATTTGAACTCTCTGCAAAAGGTAAAAAGAAAAGGGTTGTCTGTGGTGCGCGGGGGGGGACTCGAACCCCCACACCATTGCTGGCGTCAGGACCTAAACCTGGTGCGTCTACCAATTTCGCCACCCGCGCACAGACAGCGGAAGGTTCGTCGGCACGCCCCTGGAAACTCCAGGAGCGCCGGCCGGCGAACCAGGTGATTCGGTCGGAACCTGGGATTCTACTGCGGTGCGGGCCCCGTTTTGCCCGTGGCGGGCCAAAGGAAAACGCGCAGCCGCAGCCTTCAGGTGGCGGCCTCCTCGGGACGGCGCACCCTGAACCAGGCCGCGTACATGGCCGGCAGGGCCAGCAGGGTCAGCAAGGTGGCCACGATCAGCCCGCCCATGATGGCCACGGCCATCGGGCCCCAGAAGACGCTGCGGCTGAGCGGGATCATGGCCAGCACCGCCGCCGCCGCCGTCAACACGATGGGGCGGAAGCGCCGCACGGCCGCACCCACGACGGCATCCCAGGCCGGCACGCCGCGGGCGCGGTCCTGCTCGATCTGGTCGATCAGGATGACGGAGTTGCGCATGATCATGCCCATCAGGGCGATGACACCCAACAGCGCGACGAAGCCGAACGGTCGGTTCAGGGCCAGCAGGGCCATGGCCACACCCGCGATGCCCATCGGGCCCGTCAGGAAAACCAGCATGGCCCGCGAGAAGCTCTGCAGCTGCAGCATCAGCAAGGTGAAGATGATGAACAGCATCACCGGCATGTTGGCGAAGATGGAGCCCTGCCCCTTCGAGCTTTCTTCGGCGGTGCCGGCCAGCTCGATGCGGTAGCCCGGCGGCAGCTCGGCCTGCATGGCCTGCAGCTTGGGCCACAAGGCCATGCTCACCGTCGGCCCCTGCACACCGTCGCGGACGTCGGCCTGCACGGTGATGGCGAAATGGCGACCTTCGCGCCACAGCACGCCCGCCTCCCAGACCAGCTTGGGCTTGGCCACCTGCAGCACCGGGATCATGCGACCCGTGGCGCTGGGCACGTAGGCGTTGTCCAGGGCTTCGAGGGTCAGGCGCTCGGATTGCGGCACGCGGAATTCGATGTCGATGAGCCGATCGCCCTCGCGGTACTGCGCCAGCGTGGCGCCCGATGTCAGGATGCGGCTGGCCTGGGCGATGGACTGCGAGCTCACGCCCAAGGCGCGGGCCTTGTCCTGGTCCACAGACAACCTGATGGCCTTGACCGACTCGTTCCAGTTGTCGTTGACGCCGTGCAGGTCGGGGCTGGTGCGCAGCACGTCCTTGGCGCGGTCGGCGATGCCGCGCAGGATGGTGATGTCTTCTCCCACGATGCGGAACTGCACCGGGTAAGGCACGGGCGGACCGTTGGGCAGCAGGCGCACGCGACCACGCACCTCGGGGAACTCGGTGGCCAGGATTTCCGGCAGTGCCTTGCGCAGGCGTTCGCGCTCCTTCGGGGTTTCAGGGATCAGCACGACCTCGCTGATGTTGCTCTGCGGGAAGATCTGGTCCATCGGCAGGTAAAAGCGCGGCACGCCGCTGCCGATCCAGGTGCTGACGGTCTTGACGCCCGGCTCCTTGAGCATGCGGGCCTCGAAGCGCCGAGCAACGTCTTCGGAGGCGCGGACGCTGGCGCCCTCCTCCAGCCACAGGTCGACGATGAGCTCGGGGCGGCTGGAGTCCGGGAAGAACTGCTGTTGCACCTTGCCCATGCCCATCACGCCCAGCACCAAAGCGGCGATGGTCAGGCCGATGGTGGCCCAACGGTGCTCGACGCACCAGTTCACCAAGCGCTTGAAACGGCCGTAGAACGGCGTGTCGTAGAGGTCGTGGCTGTTGCCCTCGGCCACCTTGGGACGAGTCTTGAGCAGCAGCAGGCCCAGG
>NZ_DCXA01000143.1:0-5582 GCF_002328915.1 Aquabacterium sp. UBA2148 | reverse complement strand
ACCCATGCTCGAGGCCGTCACGATGGCGGGCGTGACCTGGGTGAAGCGCGACTGACCCGCAAGCTGGCTCAGGTCGGGCGGCACATCGAGGCGCACGCTTTGCGAGCCGCTGCTGCGGTAGTCGATCTTGTCGCCGGAGAGGGCGTTGGACAGGGAGGAGCAGCCGCTGCCCAGCAGGGTCACGGACAGTGCGCAGCCCAGGGCGATGGCGGTCTGTTGACGGGAGGTGATCGGCATGGAACGCAAAGTGAAAGGGCCCGACGTCATCGGGCCCCGTTGGAAGAATGGCTTGTCAGAGCACGCCGGCTTCGCGCAGGGCCGCTTCGACGGTGGACTGCGCGCCGTCCGACAATGGCGTCAGGGGCAGGCGCAGCGTACCACCACATTTGCCCATCTTGGCCAGCGCCCACTTCACCGGGATCGGGTTGGGCTCGACGAACAGGTGCTTGTGCAGCGGCAGCAGCTGCATGTGCAGCTCGATGGCTCGGGCGGTGTCGCGGGCCATGGCGGCTTCGCACAGCTGGGCCATGCCACGCGGCGCCACGTTGGCCGTGACGCTGACGTTGCCATGGCCACCGAGCAGCATCAGGGCGACCGCGGTCGGGTCGTCGCCGGAGTAAATGGAGAAGCCCTTGGGAGCCTGCTTGATCAGCCAGGCGGCGCGTTCGAGGTTGCCTGTGGCTTCCTTGATGCCGAAGATGCCGGGCACCTGGGCCAGCCTCAGGGTGGTCTCGACGGACATGTCTGCCACGCTGCGGCCGGGCACGTTGTAGAGCATCACGGGGATGTCCACAGCTTCGGCGATGGCCTTGAAGTGCTGGAAGATGCCTTCTTGCGTGGGCTTGTTGTAGTAGGGCACGACCTGCAGGGTGCAGTCGGCGCCGACCTTTTTGGCGTACTCGGACAGCTCGATGGCTTCACGCGTGGAGTTGGCGCCAGCACCGGCCATGATGGGCACGCGGCCTGCGGCCTGCTCGACCGCCACGCGGATGATTTCGCAGTGCTCTTCGACCGAGACGGTGGGCGACTCACCGGTGGTGCCGACCACGCCGATGCAGTGCGTGCCCTCGGCGATGTGCCAGTCGATCAGGGAGCGCAGGGTGGGGTAATCGACGCTGCCGTCTTCATGCAGAGGCGTGACCAGGGCGACGATGCTGCCAGAGATGTTCATGGTGATTCCTTCAGTCCGGCGATTCTACCGGGCTGAGTCAGGGTGCCCAGAGGGCAAACGGGTGGCTCAGGGAAGATTTCAGTGCGGCCGGGCGTCTTGTTTGAGGGCCTTCAAAGCCATCTGGTCGACGAGTCCGGGCGCGATCAGTTTCAACCAACGCGCCAGCCGGCCTTTCGCTGACATGAGCACCTCGCGCCGGCGCTGTTCGATGCCTTCGCGGATCAGCTTGGCGCAGACATCCACGGGCATGGCGTCGGCTTCGTCGAGCTTGCTCTGACCGGCCGGCAGACCCTGTGCATTGAAGCCACGCAAGCGGATGTCGGTGGCCACGACACCAGGGTAAGCCACGGTCACGGAAACGCCATGGGGCGCCAGTTCGATGCGCAGGGCCTCGAAAAAGCCGTTCATGGCGAACTTGGTGGTGCTGTAGGCGGTGCGGCCGGGCAGGGCGACGATGCCGGCCAGGCTGGAGATGGCCACCAGGCGGCCTTTGCTGGCCTTGAGGTGCGGCAAGGCGGCGTGGGTGCACCAGATGCTGCCCCAGAGGTTCACTCGCATCAGGTCTTCGTACCAGCCCAGGTCGCTCACGTCTTCGAGCAGGGCGTGGCCGGACATGCCGGCGTTGTTGACCAGGGTGTCGATGCCGCCCAAGCGCGCCACCGTGTCGGCGATGAGGGCGCGGCAGTCGTCTTCGCGCCCGACGTCGGTGGGGCGCACCACCACCATGGCGCCATGTTGGCGGCACTCGTTCGCGACTGCTTCGAGTTTGTTCCAGCTGCGCGCGGCCAGCACCAATTGAAGGGCAGATCCCTGTGCCTGGGCCATCTGCCGCGCCAGTTCGGCGCCAATGCCATCGGAGGCGCCCGTGATGATGACCACGCTCATGTCAGATGCAACTCCAAAAGCGCGCCGCCATGTCGACGGCGAAGTGGGGGCTGAGGTACCAGGCGAACACCAGTGCCAGGGCCACCGCAGCCAGGCCCTTGAGCAGCCAGCGCTGGATGCGCTGCCTGGCTGCAGGGTGTCGGGGCGTGGCCGGGGTGGTTGGCATGGTGATGGCGATACGGGTGTGGGGTGCTGTGGACGGTTCGAGGGCGGTCGCTCGCGAGCTGCCAGGTTCCTCAGGCCGTGACGAGTCGGCGAGCCGGTTGCAGGTGCTCGCGGATGGGCAGGTTCAGCGCCGCTGCCGCGAAGGCCAGGCCGATGGCCAGCCACCACACGAGTTGGTAGTCGCCCGTGGCATCGTAGAGCCGGCCTGCCAGCCAAACGCCCATGAAGGAGCCGATCTGGTGCGAGAAAAATACCAGTCCACCCAGCATGGACAGGTGCCGCACGCCCAGCATCTGCGCCACAACAGCGTTGGTGGGGGGCACCGTCGACAGCCACAGCGCGCCCATGGCGGCGGCGAAGATGGCCACCGACACCGGGGTGAGGGGCAGCATCACGAAGGCGAGCATGGTCACGCCGCGCATGGCGTAGATGAAGGACAGGATCCAGGTTTTGCGCAGGCGCTGGCCAAGTGAGCCGGCCGCGTAGGTGCCAAAAACGTTGAACAGCCCGATCAGCGCCAGGGCGGTGGTGGCGACCTGCGGGTCGAGCTGGTGGTCTTTGAGGTAGCTGGGCAGGTGCACGCCGATGAAGGCCAGCTGGAAGCCGCAGACGAAATACCCGGCGGTCAGCAGCAGGTAGTCGCGGTGGGTCAGGGCTTCGCGCAGGGCGGCCATGGCGTTCAACGGGGCGCCATCGTTGAGCGCTCCGGTGCCGGCTGAAGACGCATCGCGACGAGGCTCACGCAGGCCGAAAGCCAATGGTGCAATGAGCAGGGCCGCTGCGGCCAGGGTCAGCAGCGCGGGTGACCACTGCAGGCTGTGGATGAGCTGGCTGGACAGGGGCACCATCAGGAACTGACCGAAGGAGCCGGCTGCCGCCGTGATGCCCATGGCCCATGAGCGTTTGGCCGGATCGATGTTGCGACCGACCACGCCATAGACCACCGCGTAGGTGCTGCAGGCCTGGGCCAGGCCGATCGTGACGCCGGACGTCAACACAAAGCCCAGGTGCTGATCGAGGGTGGCCATGCCGGCCAGCCCGAGCGCATACAGCAGAGCACCCAACCAGAGCACACGGAAGGCGCCGCTGCGGTCGGCCCACCAGCCGACGATGGGCCCGGCCGCGCCCCAGACGAGGTTCTGCACGGCCATGGCCAGCGAGTAGTCTTCGCGCGTCCAGCCGTGGGCGGTGGTGATGGGTTGGAGCCAGAGCCCGAAGCTGTGCCGGATGCCCATCGACAAGGTGACGACGAGGGCGCCGCAAAGCAGCATCTGCCCCAAGGGCAGGGGGCGGTGGTGTGATGTCATGGATGCGGCCTGCCAAGGCAAGCAGACGTGTGTTCGGCTTGGTTTACCGGACAGCAGGGGCGGACCGGAGCGGCGTTCAGGACGCAACGCACCCGGCGGGCGCCGTCACACCTGCATGTTCATGATATCGGTATACGCCTGAACCAGCTTGTTGCGCACCTGAACGGCCGACTGGAAACCCAATTGCGCCTTTTGCATGGCGATCATGGTCTCTTCCAGGCTGACCGTCGGGTTGTCGAACTGCACCTCTCGCTGCATGGAGCTGGCGGTGGCTTGTGCCGAGCTGATGGACTTCAGAGCGCCCGAAAAAGCGGACTGAAATGAGGGCTTTTCAACCGCGCCACCGGCCTCGGCTGCGCCTTCGGCCCGGGTCTTGGCTTCCACCCGGCGGGCGACGTCGGCCATGCCGGCGCGGGCGGCGGCTTGGGCAAAGTCAAAGGGTTTCAGTTTCAGGTCCATGGTGCCGAAAAGGTCATCAGGGCGTGATGCAACTCACCACGGTCACCATTGTGGGAGACCGGCCCGAGTCCTAAGCTGGGAAGAGGTCGGCAAATGGCCGGCTGTTCCCGGCACTTTTGCCTGCTCTGACTCCGAATAATGGGCCCGTCATGGCCGTATTGCGGCATCGTCACCTTCACGATGCGCGGCCAATGCCAGCAGCCCACATGGAAGTCACAGTCGCCCCACCTCAGAACGTCGCCGTTGCTGCCCCCGCCCAGGTGGTGGAGGCCGGCACCCCTGGCTTCGCCCAGCGCGTGATGGCGCTGCCTGCCCAGCGCAAGATCATGCTGGGCGGCGGCATCGCCGTGCTGATCGCCATCTTCGTGGCCATGGCCCTGTGGGGGCGCGATGGCGATTACCGCGTGCTCTACGCCAACCTGTCCGACAAGGACGGTGGTGCCATCCTGGCGCAGCTGCAGCAGATGCAGGTGCCTTACAAGCACGCCGACGGCGGCGCCGCCATCCTGGTGCCGGCCGACAAGGTGCACGATGTGCGACTGAAGCTGGCCTCGGCTGGCCTGCCCAAGGGGTCGGTCGTTGGTTTCGAGCTGATGGAGACCCAGAAATTCGGCACCACGCAGTTTCAGGAGCGCCTGAACTTCCAGCGTGGCTTGGAAGGCGAGTTGACCCGCTCGATCCAGGCCATCTCCAGCGTGCAAAGCGCCCGGGTGCACCTGGCCCTGCCCAACCAGAATGGCTTTTTCCGTGAACAGCAAAAGGCTTCGGCTTCGGTGGTGCTGACCCTGTACCCGGGCCGCACGCTGGACCGTGGTCAGCTCGCCGGCATCGTGCACCTGGTGTCGTCCAGCGTGCCGGAGATGTCGACCAAGGCGGTCAGCGTCGTGGACCAGAGCGGCACCTTGCTGGCCGGCCAGCAGGACAGCTCGACCGATCAGGCAGGCCTGGACGCGCAGCAATTGCAGTACGTGCGCCAGATCGAGAGCAGCTACACCCAGCGCGTGCGCGACATCCTCGAGCCGGTGCTGGGGTCGGACAACCTGCGTGCACAGGTCACCGCAGACGTGGATTTCTCGCAGGTCGAGCAGACGGCCGAAGAGTTCAAGCCCAACCAGGGGCCCAATGCGGCCTCGACGGTGCGCAGCCAGCAGACCAGCGAGAGCTCGGGGCAGGGCAGCGCAACACCTTCGGGCGTGCCTGGTGCGGCCAGCAACCAGCCTCCTGTGCCGGCAACGGCGCCCATCAATGGCGCGTCCGCCCCGCTGCAGGCAGCTGGCATGCAGGGCGCAGGCGGCAACAACCGCCGCGACGCGGTGACCAACTACGAGGTCGATCGCACGGTGCGCGTGGTGCGCAGCTCGACCGGCAACATCCGCCGCCTGACTGCGGCCGTGGTGGTCAACCACCGCACGGTGACCGACGCCAAGGGCAAGACCAGCACCGAGCCGCTGCCGCAGGAAGAGCTCGACAAGCTGACCTCGCTGGTGCGCGAATCCATCGGTGCCGACGACAAGCGTGGCGACTCGATCAAGGTCGTGTCGGCGCCCTTCCAGGTGCCCAAGGAAGAGGTCGACGACACCCCGCTGTGGAAGAAG
>NZ_DCXA01000142.1:15644-25885 GCF_002328915.1 Aquabacterium sp. UBA2148 | reverse complement strand
CCGCGCACCCGCGCCATCGTGGTCGTGCACTACGCCGGCGTGGCCTGCGACATGGACCCGATCCTGGCGCTGGCGCGTGAGCGCGGCATCGCCGTGGTCGAAGACGCTGCCCAGGCCATCGATTCCTTCTACAAGGGCCAGCCGCTGGGCAGCCTGGGTCTGTTCGGCGCCTTCTCGTTTCACGAGACCAAGAACGTCATCGCTGGCGAGGGCGGGCTGCTGACCATCAACGACACGGCCCACGTCGCGCGCGCCGAGGTCATCCGCGAGAAGGGCACCAACCGCAGCGCCTTCTTCCGCGGCGAGATCGACAAGTACGGCTGGGTGGACATCGGTTCGTCCTTCCTGCCCTCGGACATCGTCTCGGCCTACCTGTACGCGCAACTGGAGGTGCTCGACACCATCCAGGCTCGCCGCAAGGCGCTGTGGAAGCGATATCACGACCAGCTGGCCGCCGCCCTGCAGCGCCACGAGGTCGAGGCGCCCTACATCCCCAAGTGGGCGACCAACAACGGCCACCTGTTCTACATCGTGTGTCGTTCGCTGGAACACCGCACCTGCGTGCTCGAGAAGCTGCGTGCGGCCGGCATCCACGCCGTCTTTCACTACCTCTCGCTGCACAGCAGCCCCTACTTCCAGCAACAGCACGACGGCCGCGCCCTGCCTCACAGCGACCGCTTTGCCGACTGCCTGCTGCGCCTGCCGCTTTACTACGAGATGACGGACGAGCAATGCGATTTCGTCTCCGACACCCTGCTTGACGCGCTGCAGCGCTGCTGAACCCCCTTCCAGATAGGAGCCCGCCCATGAAAGTCCTGATCAACAACCGAGACCTGATCTACAAGATCGTGCGTGGGTGCTTCGACGCCGTCGGCACCAAACCCTGGGCCGCCGAGCTGGGCGTTCTGGACGGCCGCAACGCCGAGGTGATCGACCAGATCATCGCGCCGTAAAAGCTGTTCCTCGTTGACGCCTGGTCCTCACAGGCCTTTGACGACTACCGCCGAAACAACCGCCACCGCCCCTGGGTCAACGACATCGACAGCTTCACCAACTACTTTGGTGGACCGGTGTCGGAGCAGGCCACGATGGACCGCCTGCACGCCAAGGCCGTCGAGCGCTTCCAGCACAAGCCTCACGCCAGCGTCATCAAGAGCCCCACCCTGCCGGCGCGCGAGCACCTGGGCGCCCTGCTGGGCGATCGCAAGCTCGACTACATCTACGTGGACGCCAGCCACCAGTACGAGTCGGTGCTGGACGACCTGATGTTCTATGACAGCCTGCTCGGCCTGGACGGCATGCTGCAGCTCAACGACTGCTGCCACTCGCCCGCCGGCGTGCGCCAGAACCTGGGTGTGCTCGAAGCCACGCTGACCTTCATGAAGATGGCCGACTTCATGCCCGTGATGATCACCAACACCGACTGGTCGGACATCCTGCTGGTGCGCCGCAAGAGCGGCATCGACCAGGTGCTCGACAAGATCGTCGAGATCAACGACGTGACCTACGTCGAGGTGCCAAGCCAGTTGCTGGGAGCGCTGCATGTCAAGCAGGGCAAGCGCACCAACCTGAGCTTTCGCTGACAGCCGCTGATCAGGCAGCACAAGCACAAAGGCCGGGGAGACCCGGCCTTTCTCATTTCGCTTGGCACCCGGCGTCGCGCCGGGCAAGGGTGGTCAAGCCGCAGGCAAGGCCTCGGGCACCAGGCCCGCGCGTTGTCGCTCGATCATGCGCACCAGCAGCGCCTCGTACTCGCGCGCAAAACGGGCGCTGTCGAACAGCGGGCTGTCTTCGCGCGCCTGGTCCAGGCGCTCGCGCATGGCCTGGCGGCGCTGCGGGTCTCGGGCCAGCTCGACGATGGTGCGGTGGTACTGCCGCGTGTCGGTGCAGATCAGCTCGGGCAGGCCCACGGCATTGAGCAGGCTGCCAGCCACGCGCGAGGCAAAGGTCTGCCCCATGAGCGTGACCACGGGCAGGCCGGCCCACAAGGCGTCGCTGGCGGTGGTGTGGGCGTTGCAAGGCCAGGTGTCGATGAACAGGTCGGCCAGGCGAACGCGGCTGATGTGGGGACCCAGGTCCCACCGTGGGGCCCAGAACACGCGCTCGGCACCGATGCCGCGCTGCGCCAGCTCCTCCAGCAGGTGTGGCTTGGCCTGCCCGTGCCAGTCAAGCAACCAGAGCACGGCCTCGGGCAAGTCTTTGAGCACACCCACCCAGGTGTCGAGCACCTCGGGGTTGATCTTGTAAGCCTGGTTGAAGCCGCACAGCACCACCGCGTCTTCGGGCAAGCCAACCTGGGCGCGCGTCATCGGCTGGGGGCGGGGGCGCTGGCGGTCATTGGGCTGGTAGCACAGCGGCATCTGCGCGATGTGCTCGGAGAAGTTCGGTGCGTGCGACAGCGGCGTGACCAGCGGGTCGCCCACGATGTAGTCGATGAACGGCGCGCCCGTGGTGCCAGGAAAGCCCAGGAAGGCCGCTTGCAGCGGCGCCGGCCTGCGCGCCAGCACGCCCATGCGGTTGCCGGCGGTGTAGCCCTTGAGGTCGATGAGCAGGTCCAGGTCGTCGTCGGCGATGCGCTGTGCGATCACGTGGTCGGGCTGGCCTTGCAGGTCCACGAAGTGCTCGACGGCCTTGATCACGCGCCGCCTCATGGCCGTGCCGTCGTCGCGGCCTGTTGAGTAGGCAAAGATCTCGAAGCGATCGCGGGCATGGTGCTCGAACACCTCGCACATCAGCACGCAGGTGGCGTGCTGGTGGAAGTCGCTGGACAGGTAGCCCACGCGCAGGCGCTGAGGATGCGAGGCCCGGCTCGGCCTGACCACGGGCTTGAGCCCCAGCCAGGTGTTGGACATGATGGCGCTGGCCTTGCGCTGGTGGAGCGGGTCGTCCGTCAACGTCACGTGGGCAAAGGGGGCCGTGATGATCCGGGCGTCGTCGGACGCGGCGGTCACCAGGTTGCGCAACTGAGCTTCCTGCTCGGCTGCCTGTGGCCAGCGGCAGTTCTCTCGCTCGGCGTAGGCCAGCATGCCGTGCACATGCAAGGCGTTGGGCCCCAGCCCCAGGACCAGGCCGGTGCGAAAGCACTCCGACGCCTCTTCCTTGAGCTCGAGCTCATAAAAGGAAATGCCCATGCGGTAGTGCGACAGGGCATCGTCCATGCTGAACATGATGGCGTCCATGAAGGCCTGGATGGCCTCCTGGTGTTTGCCGGTATTTTGCAAGGCACAGCCCTTGGCCACCCAGTACTCGCGTGTGTTGCGCTGAGACTCCGGCATGGCCGCGAGCACCTGGAGGATCTCGGTGTTGCGCTGCAGGCGGTGCATGGCGCGCACGCGCATGAAAGCAGCCACCTCGGAGCCTGCCTCCAGCTCGGCCGCTCGGTCTGCATGCTTCAAAGCCTCTTCGAAACGCGACAGCTCCAGGCAGCAACGCGCTGCGTTGAGCCGATACAGCGGGTCGTTGGGCTGCAGCTTGACCGCGGCATCGAAGGCCAGCAGGGCAGGAACCCAGTCTTTCGCCTTCAACAGGGTGACGCCGCGTTCCCAGTGCTGACGGGCCTTCTGGGTTGATGCAGACTTGGGTCGGCTGACGACTTTCATGGGCTTCCTCGGATGGCAAGGCCCCATCGCGAGACGCTTCACGGGGCTTTACGAAGTCTATGAAGACGAGGGGCTAAAGAACCCGACAAGTGCGCCGAAAAGGGTCTGCATTTCCCGGACACGTCAAGCAGTCACTGTGCAAAGACCCGCCCAAAACGAGAAAAAAGACACTCAAGAAGGCGCCAGATCGGTCCGATACACCAACCAACGGGATCGAAAGGTTTCGGGGTCCGGTTAGCCGGCCAGAGCACTGAGTGGACTCACCACGAAGGCGAATGGGCTGACTAGCGTCGGGCAGGTCTCTCTGGAACGTCGAAAGACAGCCAGCACTTGTTCGCCGGCGCTATCGCCGGGTAGTAATCATCGCCAAAGGAACTCATCATGGGCAATTCAGTCAACACCAACGTCGTCGCTCTGAACGCACAACGCAACCTGAGCACCTCTCAATCCAGCCTGTCCATGTCGATGCAGCGCTTGTCGTCGGGTCTGCGCGTCAACAGCGCACGTGACGACGCCGCCGGCCTGGCCATCGCCGAGCGCATGGGCGCTCAGATCAAGGGCATGAACGTCGCGGTGCGCAACGCCAACGACGGCATCTCCCTGGCCCAAACCGCTGAAGGCGCGCTGGGCAAGATCGGCGACAACCTGCAGCGCATGCGTGAACTGGCTGTCCAGTCTCGCAACGCCACCAACAGCGATGGCGACCGCGCCAACCTGCAAAAGGAATTCAAGCAGCTGCAGGCTGAAATCGACCGCACGGTTCAAGGCACCAAGTTCAACGGCACCGCCCTGTTCGCATCCGGCGCCTCCACCACCCTGTCCTTCCAGGTGGGCGCTGGCACCGATGCCACCGACCGCATCGACATCGACGGCGCCGTGCTGGGTGGCGGCACCGCTGGCACCGCCACGGTGGTTGACTCCACCGCTGCAACGGCCACCGCCGACCTGCTGGCCACGGTGACCTCGAACTGGGACGGCACCAACGGCATCGCCATCGGTGGCGCCGCCTCCGGTGTGGCCACCAACATCGCCACGACCTCGCAGATCGACGACGCCATCAACGTCATCGACAAGGCCCTGGACACCATCAACGACCAACGTGCCTCCTTCGGTGCCTCGCAGAACCGCTTCGAAGCCGTGATCTCGAACCTGCAGACCAACATCGAGAACCAGACCGCCTCCCGCGGCCGGATCGTGGACGCAGACTTCGCAACGGAAACCGCGAACCTGTCTCGAGCCCAGATCCTGCAACAGGCTGGCACGGCGATGGTGGCCCAGGCCAACCAGCTGCCTCAGCAGGTCCTGTCTCTGCTGCGCTGATCTTCAGCCAGCCCGCGCCAGCCACCGCGCTGGCGCCCTCGGAAGCCGCCCCAGCCGGGGCGGCTTTTCCATTGGGTGCACAGGAATCGAAACAAGGGGCAAAAAGGCCTTCACATCCCGTTTTTGCCTCGGCTCGAATTGGTCGAACATCAGGGCACAGGTCAGAGGTAATCCGAAAGCATCTTTGGCCAGCTTTGCAAGAAAGCCGGCCGGCGTGAGCCGGGACTATCTCGATTCTTTAGGAGTGCAACATGCCCCAAACGATCAACACGAACATCGTTTCGATGAACGCACAGCGCAACCTGAACATGTCTCAGACGTCGCTGGCCACCTCGATGCAACGCCTGTCATCCGGGCTGCGCGTGAACTCCGCCAAGGACGACGCCGCTGGCCTGGCGATCGCCGAACGCATGAACACCCAGGTGCGCGGCATGAATGTCGCCATCCGCAACGCGAACGACGGCATCTCGCTGGCCCAGACCGCTGAAGGCGCGCTGGGCAAGATCGGCGACAACCTGCAGCGCATGCGTGAACTGGCAGTCCAGTCGCGCAACGCCACCAACAGCGATGGCGACCGCGCCAACCTGCAAAAAGAGTTCAAGCAGCTGCAGGAAGAAATCTCGCGCACCGTTGGCGGCGCGCGCTTCAACGGCAAGCCCCTCTTTGACTCGGGCGCCCCGACCACCCTGTCCTTCCAGGTGGGCGCCGGCACCGACGTGACCGACCGCATCGAAATCGAAGGCGCCGTGCTGGGTGGTGGTACCGCCGGCACCGCCACCGTGGTCGACTCCACCAGCGCCACGGCCGATCAGGACCTGCTGGCCACCGTGACGGCCAACTGGGACGGCACCAACGGCCTGGCCATCGGTGGCGCGGCCTCCGGTGTGGCCACCAACATCGCCACGACCTCGCAAATCGACGACGCCATCAACGTCATCGACGCCGCGCTGGACGTGATCAACGACAAGCGCGCTTCCTTCGGTGCATCGCAAAACCGCTTCGAAGCCGTGATCTCCAACCTGCAAGTCAGCGTGGAAAACCAGGCCGCAGCACGGGGCCGGATCATGGATGCGGACTTCGCGGCCGAAACCGCGAACCTGTCTCGCGCCCAGATCCTGCAGCAAGCCGGCACGGCGATGGTGGCGCAGGCCAACCAGCTGCCACAGCAGGTCTTGAGCCTCCTGGGTCGCTGATTCCGCCCGTTTTTCACGCCGGGACCCGACACAGCATCAAGTTTTCATGCCAGTCACCGATGAGCACGGCGTCCGGGTGGCCAAAAGTGCCTTCCGGGCGCTCTTGCATTGAGAGGAAGAAATCATGCCCTCACTCAGCTCAGTTGGCGTCAGCGGCACCGGCCTGGACGAGAACGTCATCACCAAACTGGTGGCGCTCGAAAAGCAGCCCGCCGACGCACTCACCACCAAGAACACCACGCTGCAAACCAAGGTTTCCACGTGGGGAAAAATCCAGAGCGCCTTTTCCTCCCTGAAGGACGCGGCCAACAAGCTGACCCAGTCCGACTTCTGGAAAGGCACCACGGCCACCTCCAGCAACGACGCCGCGGTGGGCGTGAGCACCACCAGCAGCGCTGCGGCGAGCTCCTACGCTGTCTCGGTCACCAAACTGGCACAGGGCCAGATGGTGGCCAGCAATGCCTTCACCGCTGGCAAGACGGCCCCGGTTGGCGAGGGCACGCTGCGCATCGAGCTGGGCACCTACGTCACGAACAACGCCGTGGCGCCTCCGGCCGTCACCTTCAACGCCAAGGTTGCCGCCACGGCGGTGGACATCGCCATCGGCCCCGGCGACAACACCCTGGAGAAAATCCGCGACCGCATCAACGGCGCCAACGCCGGCATCACGGCCTCGATCGTCAACGACGCATCGGGCAGCCGCCTGGTCATGCGCGGCGCCAACGGCGAGAGCAACGCCTTCAAGGTGACGGTGACTGAAAACGGCGCGGTGCCCGGCCTGTCGGCACTCGCCTACA
The DNA here is from genome assembly GCF_002328915.1 of Aquabacterium sp. UBA2148. Lineage (NCBI taxonomy): Bacteria > Pseudomonadati > Pseudomonadota > Betaproteobacteria > Burkholderiales > Sphaerotilaceae > Aquabacterium > Aquabacterium sp. UBA2148. The sequence goes on along the minus strand of NZ_DCXA01000142.1, from coordinate 18,976 downwards.
CCGCCGAGACCGGCGGCACCTCGGCCATGACCCGCAGCCAAAGCGCACAGAACGCCGAGGCCACCATCAACGGCCTGCTCGTTTCATCCGAGTCCAACACCCTCAGCGATGTGATGGACGGCGTCACCCTCACGCTCAAGCAGGCCACCACCACGCCGGCCAACATCACGGTCGCCACCGACACCGCGGCCATCAGCAAAGGCGTGAACGATTTCATCTCGGCCTACAACAACGTGGTCAGCACCATCCGCGTGCAGACCTTGTATGACGAGGCATCCAAGACGGCAGGGCCATTGCAGGGCGACTCCACCGCGCGCGGCCTGCTCAGCCAGATGCGCAACCTGATCACCAGCGACTCCACCGCCACCGCGTCGTTCTCCAGGCTCTTCGACATGGGCATCGTGACCAACACCGACGGCACGCTGAAGATGACGACCAGCAAGTTCAACGACGCCATGGGCAGCAAGCTGGCGGACATGCAGAAGTACTTCGCCAACAGCGACGATGTGGTGGCCGCCAACAACGGCATGGGCCAGCGCATCAAGAACCTGGCCTCCCAGATCCTGGACACCAACGGAGCGATCGCCAACAGCACCGATGGGCTCAAAGCCACGATCAAGCGCAACACGAGCAAGATCGACAGCATCAACGACCGCGCCGGCCTGTTCGAAGCCCGGTTGCGGCAGCAGTACACCGCCCTGGACGCCAGCTACAGCAAGCTCAGCGGCCTGCAGAGCTACGTGACCGCCCAGTTGGCTGCGCTCAACAAATCCTGAACCCAAAGTAGGGCCTGGATAGGCACTTCTTCCTGGGTCTGAGTGATCAAGGTTTGTCAGCAAACGTCGATAACTCAATCAACACGGACCAACCCGCAGAGTTTGAAGATGTACGCACCAGCCAGCCCCTTCTCCCGCCCCATCCCCGCCGGTGATCGCTCGATGTCCGGCCTGTACCGACAAGTGGGTGTCGAGACCAGCATCAGCAGCGCCTCGCCGCATCAACTGGTCAAACTGCTGCTCGACGGTTTCTTCGATGCCGTTGCCGAAAGCCGCGGCCACATGCGCAAGAAGGATGTGGAAGGCAAGACCAAGGCCATCACCCGCGCCATCCGCATCGTCGACGAAGGCCTCAAGGCCAGCCTCGACGCCAAGGCCGGTGGCGAGCTGGCGAACAACCTGCACAGCCTCTACACCTACGTGTGCCTTCGCCTGACCCAGGCGAACCTGAGCAACGACGAATCGGCCCTCGACGAATGCGTCAGCCTGATGGAGCCGATCCGCGAAGCCTGGGGCGCCATCACACCGGCCAACGCCGAAGTCGTGCGCATGGCCATGGAGGTGCGCGCATGAACGCCCCCGAACTGATCACCGCCCCCGATGAAGAAGTGGTGGCCGGCAACCTGCTGAGCTATTACGAAGCCATCGAAAACGCCAGCCTGGGCATGCTCGAAGCCGCCCGCACCGGCGACTGGGACCGCGTCGTCAAGCTCGAAGGCGCCTGCGCCGTGCTGATCGCCCGCCTCAAGCATGCCTCGGCCGACCACCCGATGGGCCCGACCGAGCAGGCGCTGAAGTCGCGCATCATGCAACGCATCCTCGTCAACGATGCCGAGATCCGCAACCTGGCCGAGCCCTGGATCAACGAACTCGGCTCGATGATGAACGGCGGCACCGACCCCGAAAAAATGCACTGATCGGACACCAGCATGCAGACGTCCCGAGCCAGTCAGGCCAGCCTCGAAGACTTCCGCCTCTCGGCCAGCGCCGAGGTCGCCGCCATGCTCGAGCGCATGGAAGCAGAGCGCTGCCTCGTCACCCTGAGCACACCGGACGGCGTGAGCTTCACCACCCTGCTGTGGGGCATCGATGCACCCAGAGGCGTGATCTCGTTCAGCGGCGACAGCACCGACACCTCGCTGCGCAGCCTGCTCGAGAGCGAAGAAATCGTTGCTGTGGTCTACCTCGATCGCATCAAGGTGCAGTTCGACGTGGAAGACCTGGTGCAGGTCAAGGGCCAGCAGCACGACGTGCTCAACGCCCGCATGCCCAGCGAGCTGTTTCGCTTTCAGCGCCGCTCCGCATTTCGGGTCGAGCCCTTTGCGCAGCACGGCCCCACCGCCACCTTCCGCCACCCGGCCATGCCCGACATGAAGGTGAGCCTGCGCGTGCTGGACGTCAGCCTCAGTGGTGTGGCCCTGTTCCTGCCCGAGAACGTCCCCGCGATCGAAGCCGGCGTGCAGGTCAACGACTGCCTGCTGCGTTTTGACGGCGAAACGCAACTCGAAGTCAACCTGCTGATCCACTACCGCACCGCCCTGCACCCGGACACCCGGGGGGCCCGACTGGGCTGCGAGTTCGCCCGGATCGATGGACAAGACCGCGCTCTGCAGCATTACATCAACCAGACGCAGAAGCGCCGCATCGTGCTGGCCGGCTGACGGGTCTCGCCCTCGTCGCTGATAGCATCGGCGGATGTCTTCCGCTTCCGCCCCCTCCACCCCCTGGGTCATCGCCACCCGTGAAAGCCGCCTCGCCCTTTGGCAGGCCGAGCACGTGCGCGACCTGCTGCAAAGCCGCTTTGGCCGCCAGGTCGACTTGCTGGGCATGACCACCCAGGGCGACCAGATCCTCGACCGCTCGCTGTCCAAGGTGGGCGGCAAGGGCCTGTTCGTCAAAGAACTCGAAGTGGCCCTTGAAGCTGGCCGCGCCGACCTGGCCGTGCACTCGCTCAAGGACGTTCCCATGGAGCTGCCCGAAGGCTTCGTGCTGGCCGCCGTGCTCGAGCGCGAGGACCCGCGTGACGCGCTCGTCTGCCCTCGTTTCGACTCGCTCGAAGCCCTGCCTCAGGGCGCGGTGGTGGGCACCTCCAGCCTGCGCCGGCTCTCCCAACTGCGCGCCCTGCGCCCCGACCTGCGCATCGAGCCCCTGCGCGGCAACCTCGACACCCGCCTGCGCAAACTCGACGAAGGCCAATACGACGCCATCGTGCTGGCCGCCGCCGGCCTCAAGCGCCTGGGCCTGGCCAGCCGCATCCGTCAGGTGATCGAGCCCGAGGTGATGCTGCCCGCTGCCGGACAGGGCGCCCTGGGCCTGGAAATCCGCGCCACGCACACCGAGCTGCCCGCAGCGTTGGCCCAACTCGCCCACTCGCCCACCTGGTTGGCCACCGCGGCCGAGCGCGCCGTCTCGCGCGCCCTTGGCGGCAGTTGCTCCATGCCCCTGGCTGCCCACGGCGACTGGCACCATGAGGCCGGCCAGGCCACCCTTCGCCTGAGAGGCCGCCTCGGTCACCCCGCCGATGGCCGCCTGGTCTCGGCCCAACGCCAAGGCCCG
>NZ_DCXA01000142.1:0-15540 GCF_002328915.1 Aquabacterium sp. UBA2148 | reverse complement strand
CGTGGCCGCCGAGCTGCAGGCCGCAGCCGGCCCCGAGTGGCTGGCCGCGCTCTGAACGGGCACGGCGCAAGCGCAAAGCCCAGGCATGACCCTTCTGGTCACCCGCCCTGAACCCCAGGCCTCGGCCTGGGCCGAAGCATTGCGGCAAGCGGGCGTGCCCGCACAAGCCCTGCCCCTGATCGCCATCACCGCGCCACCGCAGCCCGAGGCCGTCACCCGGCTTTGGCAGGAGCTGGGCGACCACCCCGACTCGGCCACCTCGGCAACCGAGCCCAGGCCACCCGGGCTGCACAGCCCTCGTGCCCTGATGTTCGTCAGCCCCGCTGCGGTCGAAGGCTTTTTCCGCCTGCGCCCCGAAGGCTGCACCTGGCCCCAGGGCACGCTCGCCACCGCACCGGGGCCAGGCACCGCTCAGGTGTTGCTGCAGGCCGGCGCCAGCGCTGGTCTGCGCGCATTTCACATCGTGTCGCCCTCCGCAGACGCCGAGCAATTCGACTCAGAGGCCCTGTGGCCCTTGCTGGCACCCATGAACTGGCAGGGCGCACGCGTGGTCATCGTCAGCGGCGGCGATGCATCGGGCGCTCAAGGCCGCACCTGGCTGACCGACCGCTGGCGAGACGCAGGCGCCCAGGTTGAAGCCGTGCAGGCCTACCTGCGCGGACCTGGCAACTGGACGCCCGAGCAGGCACGCCTGGCTCAGGACGCCTTGCGCGACGCCAACACCACCTGGCTGCTGAGCAGCTCCCAGGCCCTTGACTTCCTGCTCGATCACCACCTGCCGCAACTGGGGCCAACCCACTGGCAAGGCAGCCGAACCGCTGACCTGCGCCTGTTGTGCACCCACCCCCGCATTGCCGAGCACGCAGCCCGGCGCGGCATCCGCCACACCCAACGCTGCGCCCCCACGCTGGCCTCAGTGGTGCAGGCACGACGTTCAAACGGCTGATCACCGCCAGATTGCGGCCTGTTTGCGGCCGCCTCGACGCTGCGACACACCGCCGCCTGGGCGCGTCGATACAATGAAATCGTGAGCGACCCCTCCTCCCCCCTCCCCGCCAACCCGGCGCTGCCGCCGGTTGCCGACCTGCCGCCCCCCACCCACCACCAGCCGCACGACGGCGAACCAAGCGGCTGGGTGCGCTACGCCATCGTGATCCTGAGCGTGGCGGTGGCCGGTGTCGGCTGGCAGGCATGGCAAGCCAGCAAGCGCGTTCAAAGCCTGGAGAAGGAGTTGGTGCGCCGGCAGCAAGACAGCCAGGGCCAGGCCACCGAAGCACGCGTGCTGGCCAAGCAAGCCGAAGAGCTGTCTCGTGAGGCCGCCGCCCGGGCCACCCTGCTCGAAACCCGCCTGACCGAGATCGCGCTGCAACGCAGCCAGGTTGAAGACCTGATCAAGAACCTCAGCCTATCGCGCGACGAAAACCTCGTCTTCGACATCGAGTCCAGCCTGCGCGTGGCCACCCAGCAAGCTGCGCTGACCGGCAGCGCGGAGCCGCTCATCGTTGCCATGCAATCGGCCGACGAACGCCTGGCTCGCGCCAAGCAGCCACGCCTGGACAACATCCGCCGCGCGCTGGCCAAAGACCTCGACCGCGCCCGGGCCACCCGCGTCGCCGACATCAACACGCTGGCCATTCGCCTCGATGAGGCCGCACGCCTGGTCGACGAAGTGCCCCTGCTCAACCAGCCTGACACGGGCCCCGCCGGCCCCACCGCACCGCGAGCCAGCGCCTCCGCGAAAGACCGCAACGCGGCGCCTGGCAAAGCTGTGGCCAACGCCAACGCCGCCTCCACGCCCGAAGAAGAAACCGGCTGGCGAGCGGCCCTCCTGGGCTGGGGCAAGGGCGCCGCCGAAGCGGTGTGGACCGAAACCCGCGGCCTCGTGCGCCTGACCCGAATCTCCCAACCGGAGGCCATGCTGATCGCTCCCGACCAGGCCTTCTTCCTGCGCGAGAACATGAAGCTCAGGCTGCTCAACGCTCGCCTGGCCTTGATGAGCCGCCAGACCACCCAGGCCGCCGCTGACCTGCGCCAGATCGAGCGGCTGCTGCCTCGTTACTTTGACGCCCAGTCGCGCAAGACCCAGCTGCTGCAATCCATGGTGATCGACGCCATCGCGCAAAGCCAGTTGACCCAGGTTCCCCGTCCTGACGACACCCTGGCCGCGCTGGCCACCGTGGCCGCCTCGACCGGCGCCCGCTGACCGGAGAGACCCGCGTGCAAGGCATCGTCTGGATCCTGCTGCTGGCCGTGGCGGCTGTCGTTGGCGCCACCGCCCTGGGGGCCAACGACGGCCTCGTGACCCTGTTCTGGATGGGCTGGCGGGTCGACTTCTCGCTCAACCTGTTCCTGCTGGGCCTGTTCGTCTTCATCCTGGCGGTTTACTCCCTGATCCGCGGCCTCGATGGCCTGCTCAACCTGCCCGAGCGCGCCCGCCGCTGGCGCATCACCCAGCGCGACCGCCTGGCCCAGGCGGCCCTGCGTGAAGGCCTGGCCCTGTACATGGCTGGCCGCTACACGCGCGCCCACAAAGCCTGCCAGCGCGCCATCGCCATCCAGGCCGACACCCCCGAGCTCGCGCTGGACGCAGAGTTCACCGCCCTGGCCCACCTGCTGTCGGCCGGAAGCCTGCACCGCCTGCAAGACCGGGCCCACCGCGACGAGCACCTGCAGCGCGCCATCGAGCTGTCGCAACTGACCCGCAAACCACGCGCCACCGAAGAAGGCGCCCGCCTGCTGGCCGCCGAATGCGCCCTCGAAGACCGCGATGCAAGCCGTGCCCTGCGTGACCTGGCCGAGCTGCCACCGGGCGTGGCCCGCCGCACCCAGGCACTGCGCCTGAAGCTGCAGGCCAGCCGCCTGGCCCGCCAGCCGATGGAGGCGCTCAAAACGGCTCGCCTGCTGGCCAAGCACCAGGGCTTCACAGCCGGTGCGGCCGAGGGCCTGCTGCGCTCGCTGGCCAGCGAGGCCCTGGGAGCCGCCCGCGACGTCGACCAGTTGCGCGCCCTATGGAACACGCTCGACGCCAGCGACCGCCGCGATCCGCTGGTGGCCGCCCGTGCCGCCCGACGCATGGCCGACCTTGGCGCGCCCCAGGAAGCCCGCCAATGGATCGCGCCGCTGTGGGATCAGATCGGCCGGCTGACGGTGGAGCAATCGACCGCGCTCGCGAACGCGCTGCGCCATGCGCTGCTGGACCTCGAAGCCGATTGGCTGCCGCGCCTGGACGCCACCACGCAGGCCGCCCTGCGCAACCCGCACCTGGCCCTGACCTTGGGCATGGCCCTGGCCGAAAGGCAGCTGTGGGGCAAGGCGCGCGGCATGTTGCTGTCGGCGGCCAACGACCTGGACCTCGACGCCGACGGCCGTCGGCTGGCCTGGGCCAGACTGGGGCAGCTGGCAGAGCAAGAGCAACGCAGCGACGAAGCAGCCCGCTTCTTCCGTTTGGCGGCCTTGCTGGAAACGGCGCGCTGACCGACCCGTGTTCAAGGCAGTCGCAATCATGCGACGGCCGCGAGATTTGATGTCCACCCCGAAAACATGCTATAGTCTCGCTTCTCTCGGCGGCTGTAGCTCAGTTGGATAGAGTACTTGGCTACGAACCAAGGGGTCGTGGGTTCGAATCCTGCCAGCCGCACCAGAGAAACCAGTTCACATCCCGGTCCCTTTGTTGGGTTCGGTGCATTGAACAACAATGCGGCTGTAGCTCAGTTGGATAGAGTACTTGGCTACGAACCAAGGGGTCGTGGGTTCGAATCCTGCCAGCCGCACCAACATCCAAACCCACAGGTCAAACGGCCTGTGGGTTTTTTGTTGCCTGCTGTCTCGCCTGTTGTCAAACAGGACGCCTGGACAGGTAGCGCTTGAGCCACCACAACGCCAACAGCGTCACCACGGCCCACACGGCTGCCATCGCGTACGTGCTCGCATCCGGGTTGCGCCAGGCTTCTTTGAGTTGCTCCAGGAAGAAGGACAGCACCACGGTGCCTGGCAGCAGCCCGAAGAAGGTGCCCAGCACGTAGTCGCGCAAGCGCACCCGCAAGGCACCGGCGGCCAGGTTGACGACCATGAACGGCGCCACCGGCATGAAACGCACCAGCGCCATCGTGACAAAGCCGCGTTGCTTGAGGTGCGTGTCCAGCAAGCGCAGGCGCCCCCTCGCGAAGCGGTCCATGCCCTGCGCGCCCGTGAAGCGCCCGAAACCATAGGCCACCGTGGCGCCCGCCACCATGCCCAGCAGCGAATACGCCATGCCAGGCCAGGGTCCGAACACCAAGGTGCCCACGCTGATCAGGGCCAGCACGGGCACGGCCATCAGCACCATCAACACGTAACCACCGACCACGGCCACGGGCCCCAAGGGCTGCGCCAACAACCAGGCTCCGTGGCGGCTCAGCGCCTCAGGGGACATGTGCTGCTGCCATGCCGGGTCCTGCCAGGCCAGCATCAGCCCGACCAGCACCACGCCATAGGCACCCAGCAACAGCCAGCGCATCCACGGCAGGGGACGACTGGGTTCTTCGACACGCACTTGCAACTCCAGCAAGGGGCGGCCCGATCCGCCCCGACAACGTCAACCTTCGGGATGCCGGATCTTGAACCACTTGGTCGGCGACGTCAGCCGGGCTGGCCCTGTGTCGCGCCCTTGCCCCCTCCATTCCGGGGATCGTTCAACGCCAATCAGCTCGACGCGACATCCGTCTCGCAGCCCTCCCGGGCTTCCTGAGCCTCCTGGGCAGCCCCCAAGGTGGGCAACCACAAGGTCACCGTGGTGCCCACACCGCGCTCACTGCTCAGGCTCACCTGCCCGCCATGGAGCTCGACGATTTCCTTGACGATGGTCATGCCCAGCCCTGTGCCGGGGATCTTGCCCGAGGTGTCTGCCCGGAAGAACCGGTCGAACACCTTGCCCAGCTCCTCGGGCGTCATGCCCAAGCCCTGGTCGGTGATGCGGATGCCGCACTCCGGTTTGCCTGCGCGGTCGCGCCAGACCAGGTCCAGGGAGATCTCACCGCCGTCGGGCGAGTACTTGTAGGCGTTGGACAGCACGTTGGTGATGGCCAGCGACAGCTTCTCGCGATCCGCGTCGACCGCGATGGGCTCGGCCGGCAGGCTCACCGCCACCTTGCGGGCGTCGTTGTGCATGAGCAAGCCAGCCACCGTGGCCTCGATGATCGGTTGCAACTGCAGGCGCTCGCGCTTGAAGTCCTTGCCTCGACGCGACTCGATGCGCGCCAGGTCCAGCAGCTCGTTGACCAGGTTGATGAGCACCGAGGCCTGCCTGTGGATGGTCGAGAGCATGTCGTTTCGGCGCTCGTCCGTGAACTGCCGCTTGAGCAGCAACTCCGTGAACCCGAAGATGCTGACCATGGGGGTTCGCAACTCGTGAGCCGCCATGGCCAGGAACTCGCTCTTCATGCGATCGACTTCCTGCTCGTGCGTGATGTCCCGGAAGTACATCACCGTCTCGTTGTCTTGCTCGTCTTGGCGCACGCGCCGCAACAAGGTCCGCGTGCAGGGGGTGTGCAGGTGCAGCACCTCCCTGGTCGCGGAGGCAGCGGTGTCGCCTTCGCTGGCGGCCACGACACTGCCGTCGACATCGAGCACCTCCCGCGAGCGACAGCGCTCGAGCAATTGCTCCTCGAACACCGACAGCGATTGCCCCACCAGATCGGCGGCGAGCATGCCCGTCATGCGTTCGAAGGCCGGGTTGACGATGCTCACCTCGCCTCGTTTGTCGAGCACCACGAAACCGTCCGGGCTCAACTCGAAGACCGCGTTGAGCCGCTCCGTGCGCAAGTGCAGCACCTGTTCAGCCGCGATGCGGTCGGTGATGTCGGTGGCGACCCCGACGTAATGCGTCAACACCCCCTCCGAGCTGAGAACGGGCGAGATCGCCAGGTCGTTGTAGAACAGCTCGCCACTCTTGCGGTAGTTGCGCACGACCACCTGACAGGCTCGCCCCTCGCGAATGGCTTCCCGCATGACTTCGATGCCGGGTTGCTGCAGGTCGTCTCGCTGCAGCAATCGGCAGTTGTAGCCCAGCAGCTCGTGGGTCTCGTAACCCGTGATCTGCTCGAACGCGTGGTTGGCGTAAATCATCGGCTGGTTGGGCAAGGTCATCGAAACGATGACCACCCCATCGGCAGATGACGCGAGCGCGCGATCTCGCAACTCCAGCTCCTGCTCGGCCCACTTGGCGTCCGTGGTGTCGCGCACGATGAAGGTCTGGATGAGCTCGTCATCCACCATCGCGCGGCTGGCCGAGACGGCCACCGGGAAACTCACGCCCTCGTTGCGACGCCCGGTGCTCTCATGCCCGATGACGCGGTTGGAGAACCCGCAGGTGTTGAACCAGTCGTCCAGGCTGCCATCGCCCAGCGAGGGCAGCACCAATTGAATGGGCTGCCCGATCAGCGACTCGATGGGCTGCCCAAAGATGCTGGTGACCGCCTGGTTGCACCAGCGCACCAGGCCCTGGCTGTCGACCATGAGGATGGCGTCTGGCGCGGTGTCCATGACCGCCTGGTTGCGCGACTGCGTGCGCTGCAAGGCCATGCCCATGTCCCTCGCCATCTCTCGGGCTCGCAAGCGCGTCGAGATCAACATGAGGTAGCCGTGCACGGCGGCCAGCGTGAACAGCAGACCCAGGCCACAGGCGATCCAGATGCCCGCCTGGCGCCCCAGGACTTCGTGCCAGGGCGCACTGACGGTTTGGGCCCACACACGCAGCTTCAGGGCGCTGCCGGCCGCATTCACCTGCACGGGCGCAGACAAGTCAGCCGAGGGCACCGCAGCCGAACCTGCAGGACCGTCCAGCGTCACCTGCAGCGACACCTCGACATCCCCACGGATGCCTGGGGCACCGCGACCCTCGCCAAACAGCCAGTCGCGCCAGACCGGGATGATCACCCAGCCCCGAGCCGGAGATTCGAGTCGGGTGGCCATCAACCACCCCCCCACGGCATCGGGCCGCCCACCCAGGGCGCAAAACATGTGGCGGGCCTGATCAGGCGCTTGTTGCAGGCAGGCTGCGCCCGCGAAAGCGCTCGACTCGTCGAGGTCCAGCCTGCCGCCCACCATGTCGGCGTCCAGGTCTTCGCTGCGCACCACCGTCACACCGCCCACCGACCAGGTGCCATTGAGCACACCAGACAAGCGCACCTGTTCACGGGTCCAGTGAGCCACCTGATCGATCAGCGCTTGCTGCCGATCAAGCCGGGCTTGCACCGCCATCTGCTGCTGGTGAACCAGGGTCTGGAAAAAGCCTTGCTGCCTGTGCCGCTCGACCCACCACACCAGGCTGCCCGCCAGCCCGGTCATGAGCAGACCCACGAGCACGATCGCGATCAGGGCCTGGGACCTGGGGATGCGCCCCGTCCAGCGCTCAAGGCGATCCAGCGCCTTCAACAGCAAGGGCGGCAGGGGCTGATGACCTGGTTGGTCGGCCATGGCTTGCGCCTGGTGGTGCTTGGTTGGGTTGACTCAGGCAGCAGCACTCACCATGGCCTCGACCCGCTCGATCAACTCCAGTGGGCTGAAGGGCTTGACCAGGTAGGCGTCTGCACCTGCGGCTTCGCCTGCGGCGATGTCCGAGGCCTGCCCTCGAGCGGTGAGCATCACGACCTGAATCGACTGGAGCGAAGGATCCTGCTTGATGCGAGTGCAGACCTGGTAGCCGTCCAGCAGCCCGGGCATCATGACGTCCAGCAACATGATGGAGGGCTTGATGGCGCGGGCCATGTTCAGCCCGGTTTCGCCGTCGTTGGCCTCGTGGATTTCGAAGTCACCGAACTCCAGCGTCATGCGGATGAGTTTGCAGATGTCTGGCTGGTCTTCAACGATGAGGATGCGGTGGGCCATGAGGTGCTCCGTGAATGTGGGCGTCGTGTGGTGCTGTCCGGGTTCGGGGCGGCTGTTCCGGGTGTCAAGGTGCCTTCACTGCGGCGGGTGGCGTCGCTTCGCTGCCCTTGGCTCGCCGAGACATGCTGCGGTTCAAAAGCTCAGACATGTCGCGGGCGTAGCGATGCGCCTGCTCGACCGAGAGTTGGGCGTCCTGGGTGCTGGGCGCGCCGGCGGGCAACTCGAGCACGAAGTCCACCGAGTCGAACTCGTCCTCGATGCGCACGCAGCCACCGTGCTGCTCCAGGATGCGCTGGCTCAAAGCCAGGCCAATGCCCTGACGCGCCTCACCAGGTTTGGCCGAGTCACCGACGCCAAAGGGAACGAAGGCGCTGCGCCGTTCGTGCTGGGAGACAAACAGGCCCTGGTTGCGCGCCCGCACGATGACGCGGGTGCCCACGGCCTGGATGGACAGCTCGATCAGGTCACCCGACTGGGCACTGCGCACCGACTGCTCCAGGTACTCCGACATCGCCTTGCTCAACCAGTGAGCGCTGCCGTAGACGGCTGGCAACTCATCGCTCAGGCCATTGGCAGACAGCGTGATGTTGCGCCCCCTGGCCATCGGCATGACCTCGCCCACGGCGCGGCGCAGCAGGTCGGACAGCAGGATGCGCTCGTCGCGCTGGATGGCGCTCTCGCCAAACACCGACACCAGGTCACGCAACTTGCCCAGCTTCGTCGACAAGTTGCTGGCGTCTGCGACCAATGCGGCCAGCTCACCGGTTGCACCTTGCTGCTGCACGATCTGCGCGATCTTGGGCAGCTTCTGCGCCAGGGCCTCGATGGGATGGGCCATCTCCGCCTCGATGTAGCCGATGAGGTTCTCCAGCGCTTGCTAGTACCAACGCTCCTCGGAGACGTTGTTGAGCACCACCATCAGGTCGCTGCCGACCGGGGCACCGATCACCGCGGCACGGATGCTGTCGGGGTGGGCCTCTTGCGTGGTGAGCTCGAAATGAAAGGGCAGCTTGAGCATGCCCTGCCCGGCCGCCTTGACGGTGCGATCGGCCACCGGGTCCATCATGACCTGCCCCAACATCACCGGTGTCATCTGAACCGCCGCCTTGTTGGCGTAGCGCACCACGCCGTCGCGCTCCACCCAGACCACACCACTCTTGACCTGATCGAACAACAGTCTGAAGGCTTCATTCATGGTGGCGTCCTCGGATTTCTCAGGGTCAAGACACTCGTTGATGGAGCAACCAGCGCCCCACCCGCACCGCCACGCCCTCAGGCGAGACGGGCAATTGCATCAATTCAGCGCTGGCGGGCAAACCGCCCCGGCGCTTCAACTCAGCTTCGTCCAGGTGGCTCAGTGCCAGGATGCGCATGCCGGCGATCGACTCGCATCGCTCCAGCGTGCGCAACATCGCCAGGCCATCCATGCCGGGCAACTCCAGGCTGGTGATCAGCAGGTCGGGGGCCTTCTGGCCGATTTGCAGCAGAGCCAGGTAGCCGGTTTCGGCAAAGCGCAGCTCGATGCTCGGCAAAAACGGCGCCAGGGCCTGCTCGCAACGCACCTGCCAGATGGGGTTGTCCGCCACCAGCAGCACGTCCCTTGGTCGCAGAACCGGGCCATTTGCGAGCGCTGGGTGGCGCTCCGCCTCGCTCACTGCGGCCTCTGCGTGGGCGTGGTCGCGATCACGCGCCCTGGCCTCGACGCGCGAGGGGCGAGCCAGCGGCTCACCGCCCAGGCCCGTCGACAAAGCCAGGGCCTCGACCGCGTTGTGCGGGATGCGGCGGTGCCCGCCCGGTGTGCGCGCGGCCGGCAAGATGTCCGCCTCCACCCACAGCTGCACCGTCCGCAATGACACACCCAGGCGCTGAGCGGCCTCTCGGGTGGTGAGCATTCGGGAACCAGGGCCCAGGGGGATCACTTGTGACATCTTCGCGAACTCCAAAGCGCTTGCTTGATCTGGCCTTGTTTTCGGCAACGGTTTCATTTTTGCAAGTTGAATCGCGCTCAGGAACGCCCAAGAGCGCACAAACATGGGGCAGCCGTGAACAAATGACGCTCCCGCGCCCGCTCGCAGCTGCGCTGGCCCGATGCCCGAGGATTCGGCACAATCGCCGCCCATGAGCAAGGCTTTCACCAAGGAACCCGACAGCGAGGACGACGACGACCTCGCCCTGCCCCCGCTGCCTGCGGGCACGCGCAACTACATGACGCCGCAGGGCTACCAGCGCCTGCGCACCGAGCTGCTCAACCTGATCGACATCGAGCGTCCGAAGATCGTGGAAATCGTGCACTGGGCCGCTTCCAACGGCGATCGCTCGGAAAACGGCGACTACATCTATGGCAAGAAACGCCTGCGCGAGATCGACCGCCGCATCCGCTTTCTGACCAAGCGCCTGGACATCGCCGAGGTGGCCGATCCCAGCCAGCACCATGGGCGCGACCAGGTCTTCTTCGGCGCCACGGTCACCTACGAAAACCAGTCGGGCGTGGCGCGCACCATCACCATCAAAGGCATCGACGAGGCCGACGCGCTGCAAGGTGAAGTCAGCTGGGTCTCGCCGATCGCCCGGGCGCTGCTCAAGTCACGCGAAGGCGACGAGGTCACGCTGATGACGCCGGGCGGCATCGAGAAGATCGAAGTGATCGAGGTGCGCTACCCGAAGCCGCAGACGGCGCACTGAGGCGCAACGAGCCAGGCCGACGGCTCAGGCGCGGCCCACGTGGCTCAAGTTCAAACGCGATCCACCTTGAGCACCACCGGGCAACGCCTGAGGGTGCGCATCACATCGGTGAGGTGCTCGGTGTCTCGCACGGCCACGGTGAGCTTGAGTTCGGCCGTCTCGCCCAGGCGCTCATCACCCATCTCGATGTGGGTGATGTCGGTCTCGGCGCTGCTGATGGACGCGGCCACCTGCGCCAGCACACCCTTGCCGTTGGTGACCAGCACCTTGATGACGGTCTCGAACAGGCGCGTGGGCTCATCCGACCAACTCACGTCGATCCAGCGCTCGCTGTCGCGCTCGAACAGGCGCTTGCCCACACCGCAAACCTGGGTGTGCACAACCAAACCTTCGCCGCGCCCCAGGTAGCCGGCGATCGGGTCACCCGGCACCGGGCAACAACACGATGCCAGCTGGACCGTGGCCCCCTCGCTGCCGTCGATGACCACGGCCGCGTTGGTCGGGCCCTCATCCGAGAAACGACCCAGCGTCAGCGTCAGCGCATCCGGCCGCTCGCCCTGCTCGACCATGCTCTGGGCCAGGCGCTTGGCGACCATCGTGGCGATCTTGCGGCCCAGGCCGATGTCGGCCAGCAGCTCGTCGCGCGTGCGGTTGCCGCCCCAGCGCGTGAGCGACTGCCACAAGGCGCCGGCATCGCCTTCGCTTTCCTCGCTGCCAGCCGGCATGGACAGGCCTTCGGCTCGCAGCGCCTGGCCCAGCAGCTTCTCGCCCAGGGCCAGCGACTCTTCCGCCTCCATGTTCTTGAGGTAGCTGCGGATCTTGGAGCGGGCCCGGCCCGTGCGCACGAAATTGAGCCAACCCGGGTTCGGGCGAGCGCTTGGCGCGGTGACGATCTCGACCACGTCACCCGATCGCAATTCGGTGCGCAACGCCACCGCCTCGCCATTGACCTTGGCCGACACGCAGCGGTCGCCCACGCCCGAGTGGATGGCATAGGCGAAGTCCACCGGTGTCGCGCCCTTGGGCAAAGCCACGATGCGCGACTTGGGCGTGAGCACGTACACCGACTCGGGGAACAGGTCGATCTTGAGGTGCTCGAGGAACTCGGCCGAATCGCGCGTCTCGTGCTGGATGTCGATCAGCGACTGCAGCCACACGGCACCTTCCTGCGGCGAAGCGTCGGGCTCAGCCCCCTCGCTCTCCTTGTACATCCAGTGCGCGGCAATGCCCTTTTCTGCCACGGCGTGCATGGCTTGCGAGCGGATCTGGAACTCCACCGCCGTGCCCACCGGGTTGACCAGCGTGGTGTGCAGCGACTGGTAGCCATTGGCCTTGGGGATGGCGATGTAGTCCTTGAAGCGCCCCGGCAGCGGCTTGTAGAGCTGGTGCAGCACGCCCAACGCGCGGTAACAGTCCAGCAACTCGCGCGTGACGATGCGAAAGCCGAAGATGTCGCTGACCTGGGCGAAGCTCAAGCGCTTTTCAACCATCTTGTTGTAGATGGAGAAAATCGTCTTCTCACGACCGAACACCTCGACGTGCATCTCGGCATCGGTGAAAGCTCCGTCGACGTCCTTGCGGATGCGCTCGACCAGGTCACGGCGATTGCCGCGTGTTTTCTTGACCGCCTTGGCCAGCACCCCGTAACGCCATGGGTTGATGTACTGGAACGACAGCTCCTGCAGCTCGCGGTAAGTCTGGTTCAGGCCCAAGCGGTGCGCGATGGGCACGTAGATGTCGAGCGTTTCGCGCGCGATGCGCGCGCGTTTGGGCGCGGCCATGGCGTCCATGGTGCGCATGTTGTGCAGCCGATCCGACAGCTTGATGAGGATGACGCGCACGTCGCGCGCCATGGCCAGCAGCATCTTGCGAAACGACTCGGCCTGCGACTCTTCCTTGGTGGAAAAGTGCAGCTTGTCCAGCTTGGTCAGGCCGTCGACGATCTCGGCCGTGGGCGCCCCGAAGCGCTCGATCAGCTCGATCTTGGTGACGCCGCAGTCTTCCATGGCGTCGTGCATGAGCGCGGCCATGATGGCCTGGGCATCGAGCTTCCAGTCGGCGCACAGGCCAGCCACCGCGATCGGGTGGGTGATGTAGGGCTCACCGCTGGCGCGGAACTGGCCCAGGTGGGCCTCGTCGGCGAAGCGGTAGGCGTCACGCACCCGGCGGATGTCCGCCTCATCGAGGTAGTCGAGTTTGTGGGTGAGCGCGGCAAATGAAGCGGCTGCCGCATCGGTGACGGTGTTCATGCGCAAACTGTAGCGCGGATGCAAGGCCGCGGCGGCAGCAAGGCCCTCTTCGACCGCACCTTGAGCACACAAAACAAGCGAGTGAGGGCCCCGGTGCACAGCCGCTCCGCGCACGAGGCGCCGCCATCAATGTGCAAGCTTGAGCGTGAGCACCCCGGAGACGATCAACAGCACCCCGACGTAACGCATCAACGTGGCTGGATCACCGTAGCAATGCACCCCGACCAGGAAGGTGCCTGTCGCCCCGATGCCGGTCCAGACCGCGTAAGCCGTCCCCATGGGCAACTGACGTTGCACCATCCACAACAAGGCGCCACTGATCGCCATGAAGAGCACGGCGATCGCCACACCCAGGCAACGGGTGCCCGGCTCCTGCGCCATCTTCAGGCCCACGGGCCAGCCAATTTCAAACAACCCGGCAAGGGTCAGGTAAACCCAGCTCATGTCACTGCTCCAGTTCGGTCAAAGAGCCCAGGGGGCCAGCTGCCAAAGCGGGCGCGCCCCCGAGGCACTCACGTCGTCAGGTGACTTTCGACGTCCTTGAAAAAGTCATCCCAGTCGGCCTGAGCGATGTCGGCCAGCCCCAGGTAACGCAACAGAAAGATGCCCTCGGCGGCAAAAAAGGCCAGGCGCGCACGCCGCCCCTGCTCGCTCTGCAGATCGAAGCCCTCGAAGTGCCGCGCGTACCACTCGCGGGCAAAGCTCAGCTGCTCTTTGGACTGCATCAGCGCCGCCAGCAAGCCGGCCGAGCGGGCATTGAGGTCGTGCGAGATGGCGGTCAACCTCACGTGGTCCTTCGCGTCCTGAAACGGCGCAGGCGAATTCGGCAGGCGCCCAAGCGCCTCGTCGTAGCTCTCACCCCAGCGCTTGAGCATGGCGGTGACCAAGCCCTCCTTGGTGCCAAAGCAAGACTGGATGCCGCCCTTGGTGACACCCACTTCGCGCGACACCGACTCAAAGGTCAGGTGGCTGGCGCCTTGTTCGACGACGATGCGCTCGGCCGCGTCCAGGACAAGGGCCCGATCGATGGATTTGGGTCGGCTCATGTGATGCCGGTGCCAGCGGCACCATTTGATTCAATACGTATGGATTCTAATTGGCTTCTCGCAAGTGGTCAAGGTCGGCTCCTGGCCTGCGCTTGCGGGGCCCAGGCTGGCAGCGCCAGCGCGCCAAAAACAAAAGCCCGCACGAAGCGGGCTGATGGGGTGTGAAGCGGGCCTGGTCGCGTCTGGCGCGACAGGCCGCAGGCGCTCAAACGCTCAGGTCGGGACCTTGCGCAGCATCTCCAGGCCAACCTGGCCGGCGGCGATTTCGCGCAGGGCGGTCACGCTGGGCTTGTTACGCGACTCGATCTTGGGGGTGTGACCCTGGCTCAGCATGCGAGCGCGGTAGGTCGCGGCCAGCACCAGCTGGAAGCGGTTGGGGATCTTTTGCAGGCAGTCTTCGACGGTGATGCGGGCCATGTCAACTCCAGGAGGTGAACTCAGGTGGGGCCTGGTCAGACCAGGTGGAGAGCGCGGAACACGGCAGACTTGTTCCGACGCTGAGCAGCGTATTTTAACCGCTGCGAGTGAACAATCGCCTTCAAATCGAACAAAGCCGATTCAAACAGGGCGTTGACCACGATGAAATCGAAATGCTGGGCCTGTTCGACCTCGACGCGGGCATTGGCCATGCGCACCTCGATCACGTCGGCCGTGTCCTCGCCACGGCGATGCAGGCGCTGCAGCAGCTCTTCGTAGCTGGGCGGCAAGATGAACACCAGCACCGCGTACGGGAAGGTCTCCTTCATCTGCAGCGCGCCCTGCCAGTCGATCTCCAGCACCACGTCTTCGCCGCCCTTGATGCGCTCTTCGATGGCCTGGCGCGAGGTGCCGTAGTGGTTGCCATGGACCTCGGCGTGCTCGAAGAAGTCGCCCCGCTCGATCATGGACTGGAACTCGTCCTTGGAGACGAACCAGTATTCGCGCCCGTGCTGCTCCTGACCGCGCGGCTGGCGCGTGGTGTGCGAGACGCTGACTTGCAGACGGGAGTCGAGCTCGAGCAGCGCCTTGACGAGACTGGATTTGCCAGTGCCGCTGGGCGCAGACACCACGAAAAGGTTGCCGGGATAGTCCATGGAACGGGCCCAGGGACCATTGGCACCGGTGTTCAGCCGGTCACAACAGCCCCTGCGTAGGAGGTTGGGAGCCAGCCAAGTCTACCCGCAACCGCCCTCCCACGCCTTCCAGCGGGCCACCCAACTCAGGGCGCAGGCGGGAAAATGCCCGGCCACCCGCCCATCCAGTGCACACAAAGCACCACGCCCAGGGCGATGGCGGCCATCAGCACGTAGCCCTTCCAGGGCGAGCGCTTTTCGGCGTAGGGGTCAGAAAGAGCACGCTCGGCGCCATCGGGCAGCCTGGCCAGTTGGGTCAAGGCCGCACCAAACGGGATGTTGATGCGGGCGCGCGTGTTCACGGCCCAGCCGTTGGCATCGAGGATCGGCCCCAGGTTGCGGTTGCGCAGCTTGAAAAAGGCCATGGCCATGGACGGGCCCGAAATCAGCAGCATCAGGCCCAGGAGCGCCAGCGGCATCTGCCAGGCCTTGAGCCCCAGAAAGCCCGTGACCACGGCCGCCAAGGCCGTGCCGATGGCACCGATGGCCAGCCCCACCGCCGCGAAGATGCCCGCGAACTTGGCCGCATCCACCGGCGCGGGTGGCGCAGGCGGTGCTGCTGACGCGGCCGGAGCAGCCGCACCCGCC
>NZ_DCXA01000018.1:11286-11983 GCF_002328915.1 Aquabacterium sp. UBA2148 | reverse complement strand
CCAGCCGATCCCGGCGCGCTCACGCTGCCCGCCCACCTGCGCGTGGTCGATGAGCTGCGCGCCCCCCTGCTGGCCGACGACATGCCGCTGTGGCTGCAAGCCTGGCAGCACATCGACGCCGAGGTGTTGCCAGCGGTGCTGTCAGCACTCGATGCCGGGCAAGCTGTCCAACTCACCCTCTGCGGTGAGCGCCACGCCCTCACCCTGGGCCCGGGCGCAAAGCCTGGGCTGGTGAGCAGGTGGGTGTCTGGCCTGAAACGACTGGGTGGCCACGCGCCCCAGGCCTCGCCCGCAGCCTGCCTGGGCGAGCTCTGATCGCCCACACGACCGCATCAACCCCACGACCGCCGCTCAACACGTCCACCATGAAGTTCACCCCCCGAGACGTGCCCCCGCGCACCGCCTGGTCCCTGGAGCAGGCGGGCGTGCCGCCCCTGCTGGCCCGCCTGTACGCCGCGCGCGGCATCCGCCAGCCCGAAGACCTCGACGACAGCCCAGCATGCCTGCTGCCGCCTTCCCAATTGCAAGGCGCGCAAGAAGCGGCCCGCCTGCTCGCCGACGCCATCGAGCAGGGCCAGCGCATCTGCATCGTGGCCGACTACGACTGCGACGGCGCCACCGCCTGTGCCACCGGCCTGCGCGGCTTGATGATGCTGGGCGCACGGCCCGAGCAGGTCGGCTACGTGGTGCCGGACCG
>NZ_DCXA01000018.1:6498-11214 GCF_002328915.1 Aquabacterium sp. UBA2148 | reverse complement strand
TCGGCTACGTGGTGCCGGACCGCGCCCTGCACGGCTACGGCCTGACGCCCCCCATCGTCGAGATGGTGAAGCGGCGTGGCGCCGACGTGCTGGTGACCGTGGACAACGGCATGGCCAGCCACGAGGCCGTGACGCTGGCCCGCGCCCAGGGCATGAAGGTGCTCATCACCGACCACCACCTGCCCGTGGTGCTGGACGATGGCTCTTTCAGCCTGCCAGACGCCGACGTGATCGTGAACCCCAACCAGCCGGGCTGCCCCTTCCCCAGCAAGGCCATGGTGGGCGTGGGCGTGATGTTCTACGTGCTGCTGGCCTTGCGCGCCGAGTTGCGCCAGCGCGGTCGCTTCGACGCTGCCAGCCAGCCTCGCATCGATGCCCTGCTCGACCTGGTGGCCCTGGGCACCATCGCCGACGTGGGCCGGCTCGACGAGAACAACCGCCGCCTGGTCAGCCAGGGGCTCAAGCGCATCCGCACCGGCCGCATGCAGCCGGGCATTGCCGCGCTGTTCAACGCCGCAGGCCGCGACGCCTCGCGTGCCACCAGCCAGGATTTCGGCTTTGCCCTGGGCCCCCGCGTGAACGCCGCCGGCCGCCTGGCCGAGATGGGCCTGGGCATCGAGTGCCTGCTGACCGACGACCGGCGCCGCGCCACGGAGCTGGCCCAGCAGCTTGACGCCATCAACCGCGAGCGGCGCGAGCTGGAGTCAGGCATGCGCGAGCAGGCCGAGCTGCGCCTGGACTCGCTGCTGCCTGAAGGCGAGCCCCCGGCCGCCATCGCCCTGTTCGACCCCGAGTTTCACGAGGGGGTGGTGGGCATCGTGGCCTCGCGCCTGAAAGACCGCCTGCACCGCCCGACCTTCGTCTTCGCCATGGGCCAGGACGGTTTGCTCAAGGGTTCGGGCCGTTCCATCGCAGGCTTTCACCTGCGCGACGCGCTCGATCTGATCGGCAAGCGCCACCCTGGCCTGCTGCGCAAGTTCGGCGGCCACGCCATGGCGGCGGGCTGCACCATCGGCGAGGAGGATTTCGAGGTGTTCGAGCAGGCCTTGGTGCGCGTGGCCGAAGCCGGCCTGGACGCCAGCCTGCTGGCCCGCCAGTTGCCCACCGACGGGCCGCTGCCGCCCGAATGCTTCACGCCCGAGGCCGTGGCGCAGCTCGATGAGGCAGTATGGGGCCCGGGTTTCGAGGCGCCTGTGTTCAGCGACGAGGTGGAGGTCATCACCCAGCGCCTGGTGGGCACGCGCCACCTCAAGCTGAGCTTGCGCATGCAGGGCACGGTGCGCGACGGCATCTGGTTCGGGCGCAGCGAGCCTCTGCCCGCGCGGGCGCAGCTGGCCTATCGCCTCAGCCTGGACGAGTTCCAGGGGCGACAGCGCGTGCAGATGGTGGTGGAAGGCATGGCCGACTGAATCGGCGGCGACACAGCGCCAACGCTCCGGACGCCTAGAACCCAGGCGCCAGCGAACCCCCAGGCTTCAGCGGTAGGCCTGCAGGGCGCGGGCCGTGGCGTTGGTGGCCGGGGGCGCGAACGAGGTGCTTTCACCCGGGAACAGCATCCCCAGGGTGCGACCGAACGAGGCCGTGGCCCGGTGAACCGCCAGTTGCTGCTGCATGCAGCGGGTGCGTGCCAGCATCAGGCGCTGCACCAGTTCAGGCGACAGGGACTCCCCGCCACCTTGGCGCAAGCTGGCCAGCGACGCCGCCAGGCATTGTTGCAACAGCTGGGCCTGCCCATCGATGCGCTCGGCATCGCCCGATGCCAGGGCCTCGTCCAGGGCGGACAGGTGGGCATCGACCTCGGCCAGGCAGGCCGGGGTGTCGAAAGCAGGCGCAGCGTTGCGAGCCATGTCGTCAGGCCGGACCGCGTTGCAGCAGTTCCTTGGCGTTGCTGATCAGCTTGTCAGCGATCACCTCGGCGTCGACCTGGTAGCTGCCGTCGTCGATGGCCTGCTTGACCTTGGAGACCTTCTCCATGTCAACGACGCCATCTCCGCCAGCCATCAGCCCCGTCGCAGAAGTGGACAGCGTGACTTTTGCGCTCTGAGTGACGGGCCCATCGGTGGATGATGCTCGTCCGGAAGCATTGGTCGATGCGGCGCCTTCCGTGCGGCCGTTGACGGCGCCAAGCGCCTTGTCAAGGGGATTGCCGATTTTCATGATGTACTCCTAAGACCCGGCGTTTGCCGAGTGGTCACATCCGCGATATCGACGCGGCCTCGGAAAGACTTTAGCCTCGAATGAGGTTTCCCCCCGACCAAGGGGGGGCAATTTGAAAGATTTTGTCTCTGGAGGGGGGTCAAAGTGTCACCTCCACGAGGCGCTCACCCACCGGCTGACCACAAACAACGCGTCCCTGTTCCGTTCGGACGCGGGCGCAACGCCCCTCGTCGCCAGGAGCCAGCGCCACGCCCTCTGCCGCCACCATGAAGCCAGGGCCTTTGACGTTCAGTCGGACCGGATCGCCTGCGGCGAACCAGCGACGTGAGCGCACATCGGCCTGGCGCAGGCTTTGACCTGGTGAAATCGAACGCTGAACGGCCCGCCCCACGATGTCCGTTGGGCGAACCAGGGCGGGCGAATCCGAGGCGGCGAGGTCAACCTCGGCCCGAGCGACGTCCGACGCCGACACGATGCTGCCAGGACGCAGGGGCACGGTCGCGACCAGCGCCTGCCCCCAGACCTTGACCTGCACCGGCCAAAAAACGTTCCAGCGCACCGGTCCCTGCTCGCAGCGCAGGCCCACCCGCGTGCGCCCCCAGAGTTGGGCGCCGCCCGGCAGGTAGGCCTTGACGCGGTCACACGGCGCCAGGCGGATGCGGGGATCCAGCTGCCCCAGGCTGACCTCGACACGCCAAGGGGGCGTCTTGTCAGCCTGACGATGCTGGGTGTCTGCCGGGCCCTCGCGGCCTGGCTCGGCCTGGTGCGGCAAGGGTTGCTGCTTGAGCAGGCTTTCAACCTGCGCCTGCAAACCCAGTGTGGAGGCATTGCCAGGATCGGCCTGGGCAAAGGGTGCCCCCGCCAGACAGAAAACCAGGGTCAACGCCAGCTGGGCCCAGGCACGGGCCAGCCCGAGTGGGCGGCACGCGTGCGGGCTGTTGGCGGTGACGGGGTTCGGGTCCATGCCGCCAATTTAGTCAGCGGGCGCATCGCGCAAGGGCGGGAAATGAGGCCCGTTTGACGCGCTATTTCGGCTCATGTTCCGGCTCGCAAGGATCAACATCCCCTTCAAGCTGCGTCGACCTGCATCCCGGACCTCCGGGAGCAGCCCGCCGGAGGGATCCCACCATGCTGAACAGACTGACCGATTCGCTGAACTTCCAGGCCACCGCGCTCACGCTGCGGTCCGAGCGCCAGCGCCTGATCGCCAGCAACATCGCCAACGCCGACACCCCCGGCTACGTGGCGCGTGAATTCGATTTCTCGCAGGCTTTGAGCCAGGCCACCGGGCAGCGCTCAGCTGGCACCAGCCCCCTGGCGCCCAGCGCCGTTCGCCTGAGCAGCGGCCACGCCGGCCACATGGGCCTGGACGGCAAACCCGCTGGCGCCAACGCCGACCCGGCCCTGACCTACGCCACCAACGCCCAGACCAACCTCGACAGCAACACCGTGGACATGAACCGCGAACGCGCCAGCTTCGTGGACAACACCGTGCGCTACGAGGCCACCCTGCGCTTCATCAACGGCACGGTGCGCACGCTCAACACGGCCATCACCGGCCAGTGAGGCCCTGAGAGGAGACCAGCATGTCGATGTTCAAGATCTTCAACGTGGCAGGCAGCGCGGTCAGCGCACAAAGCCAGCGGCTCAACGTCGTGGCCTCGAACCTGGCCAACGCCGACACAGTCGCAGGCCCGGATCGCCAGGCCTACAAGGCCCGCCAGGTGGTCTTCAGCACCACGCCCATGGGCGATGTGGGCACCGCCGGCGTCAACGTCTCGCAGGTCACCGAGGACAACACCCCGGGCCGCCGCCAATTCGACCCCAAGCACCCGCAGGCCGACGCAGAAGGCTACGTCACCTACAGCAACGTCAACGCGGTCGAGGAGATGGTCAACATGATCTCCGCTTCGCGTTCCTATCAGAACAACATCGAGGTCATGAACACGGCGAAGTCGCTGCTGAGCAAGACGCTGCAGATGGGACAAGGTAACTGATCATGACCACCGCCGTCACCAACAACACCGCTGCCAGCAGCTCTGGCCTGGCCGCGACCGGCAACAAGTCGACCTCGAACGCCGACGCGCAGGACCGCTTCCTCAAGCTCCTGGTCACGCAGATGCAGAACCAGGACCCGCTCAACCCCATGGACAACGCCCAGGTGACGAGCCAGATGGCCCAGATCAACACGGTCACGGGCATCGAAAAGCTCAACACCACCATGAGCGGCATGAGCACCAGCATGGCCAGCATGCAGATGCTGCAGGGCTCGTCGCTGGTCGGCCACGGCGTGCTGTTCGAGGGCAACCAGCTCTTCGTCAACGAGGGCAAGGCCTCCGCCGGCTACGACCTGGCCGCCGCAGCCACCTCGGTGCGCATCGATGTGCTGAACTCGTCTGGCACGGTGATCGACTCATTCACGCAGACCGGCAAAGCCGCTGGTCGGCAGGGCTTCGACTGGACACCGCCGGCTGGCGTGTCCACCAGCGGCCTGAAGTTCCAGGTGACCGCCACCAGCAACAACAAGCCCGTCACGGCCACGCCGATGATGGGCGCGGG
>NZ_DCXA01000018.1:2270-6418 GCF_002328915.1 Aquabacterium sp. UBA2148 | reverse complement strand
CGGCCGTGACCGCGGTCAACACCAACAACGGCACCCTGAACCTGGAGTTGGCCAACGGGCTGACGATCCCGTACACCCAGGTCAAGGCCGTTTCCTGATTTCCCGCCCACTCCCCAGCAGCACCCCCGAAAGGACACGATCATGGGCTTCCAGCAAGGTCTCTCCGGTCTGAACATCTCCAGCAAGGCGCTGGAGGTCATCGGCAACAACGTGGCCAACGCCAACACCTATGGCGCCAAGGCCTCGCGTGCCGAGTTCGCCGACATGTACGCGGCCTCCCTGGGCGGTGCGGGCAACAACGGCATCGGCATCGGCGCGCGCGTGGCAGCGGTGGCCCAGCAGTTCACGCAGGGCAACATCTCGACGACCTCCAACAACCTGGACCTGGCCATCAACGGGCGGGGCTTCTTCGCGCTGGCCACCGACCAGGGTGAGACCGTCTACTCGCGCAATGGCCAGTTCAAGCGCGACGCCGAAGGCTTCATCATCAACAACGAGAAGCACAAGCTGCTGGGCCAGGCGCTGGACGAAACCGGTGCCCCCGCAGGCCCCGCTGGCTCGCCCATCCAGCTGAGCAACGACGGCTCTGCGCCCGAGCCCGCCGAGGCCATCACCATGACGGCCAACCTGGACGCGCGTGCCACGGCCATCGACTCGGCCATCGGCATCGACTTCGAGAACTCCAAGAGCTACAACTTCGTGACATCGCAGACGGTCTATGGCGACAACGGCGCCCCGATCGCGATGAACTACTACTTCCGCAAGGTGGCCGCTGCCGTGGCCGAAGACCTGTCGGCCACCCCACCCGTGGCAGCGCAAGGCGCCACCTGGGACATCTACGTGACCGCTGACGGCAACACCAACGCCGCATCGATCAACCCACCCGGCGCGGCCACCGCGGTGCCCACGCCCACGCCGCTGCCCATCGGCCAGGTCATCTTCAACCCCGATGGTTCGCTGCCGACCAACACCGTGATCACCCTGCCCGACATCCCGGGTGGCAACAACGGTCAGCCGCTGACGGGCGTGACCTTCGACATGTCGGCCTCGACCGAATACTCGGGCAACTACGCCGTCACCAACCTGATCGGCGGCGGCTACGGCGCGGGCAACCTGTCGGACTTCATCATCGAGTCGGACGGCACCGTCAAGGCGCGCTACACCAACGGTCAGTCCAAGGCCCTGGCCCGCGTGCAACTGGCCGACTTCCGCAACCTCAACGGCCTGCAGCCCATCGGTGCCAACGAGTGGAAGGCCACCAACACCTCCGGCGAGCCCCTGCCGCTCGGCGCCCCCGGCAGCGGCGTCTACGGCCTGCTGCAGTCGGGTGCGCTGGAAGAGTCCAACGTCGACCTGACCGGCGAGCTGGTCAACATGATCGTGGCTCAGCGCACCTACCAGGCCAACGCCCAGACCATCAAGACCGAGGACCAGGTCCTGCAGACGCTGGTGAACCTGCGTTGATGACGGGCTGAACCCCGATCGCTGAAACCGGCACACGGAGCACACCATGGACCGCATGATCTACCTCAGCATGGCTGGTGCGAAGGCCAACTTCGCCCAGCAGGAGGTGCTGGCCAACAACCTGGCCAACGTCAGCACCACGGGTTTTCGCGCCGAGCTGCATGCCCTGCGCGCCGTGCCCGTGCGCGGCGACGGGGCCTCGACCCGCGTCTACTCGCTGGAGACCACCGTGGGTTACGACGAGAGCGCCGGCACCATCACCCCCACCAACCGGCCGCTGGACGTGGCCGTGATGGGCAAATCGTGGATGGCCGTGCAAGGCCTCGACGGCACCGAAGCCTACTCGCGCGCTGGCCACCTGATGACCGACAACCAGGGCACCCTGGTGACCGCCGAAGGCCTGCAGGTGCTGGGCGACGGCGGCCCGATCACGATCCCCGTGGGGACCGAGCCCAGCATCGCCCCCGATGGCACCGTGAGCGCACGCGCACGCAATGGCACCAGCCAGAACGTGGGGCGCATCAAGCTGGTGACGCCCGAGGTCAAGCTGCAGCGCGGCGAAGACGGCCTGTTCCGCGACGCCGATGGCGCCCAGCTGCCCCTGGACGAAACCGCCCGGCTGCAGGACGGCGCCCTGGAAGGCTCGAACGTGAACCCGATCGAGACCACCGTGCAAATGATCGCCTCGCAGCGGCAGTACGAGACGCAGATGCGCCTGATGCAGACCGCCGAGCAAAACGAGAAGTCCGCAGCCCAGCTGCTGTCGGCCAACGGCTGACCCTGAACAACGGCAACGCGCCGAAGGAGTTTCACCATGATGCGTTCCCTGTGGGTATCGAAGTCCGGCATGGAAGCCCAGCAGACCCAGCTGGACCACATCTCCAACAACCTGGCCAACAGCGGCACCAACGGCTTCAAGCAGACGCACGCGGTCTTCGAAGACCTCATGTACCAGAACCTGCGGCAAAGCGGCGCCAGCAGCTCGGACCAGACCACCCTGCCGACCGGCCTGCAAGCTGGCCTGGGTGTGCGCGCGGTGGCGTCCTCCCGCCAGTTCACGCAGGGCAACCTGCAGCAGACGGGCAACAACATGGACGTGGCCATCCAGGGCAAGGGCTTCTTCGAGGTCACCCTGCCCGACGGCACCATCGGCTACACGCGTGACGGCGCCTTCCAGATCGACAACCAGGGCCGCTTCGTCACCAACAACGGCTACCCGGTCAACATCGGGGGCGGCACCATTCCGGCCGACGCGACTCAGGTGACCATTGGCACCGACGGCGTCATCACGGCCACCGTGCCGGGCACGACCACGCCGCAACGCATCGGCCAGTTCCAGCTCTCGACCTTCATCAACCCCAACGGGCTGGATCCCAAGGGCCAGAACTACTTCCAGGAGACCGTGGCCTCGGGCACGCCCCAATCGGGCAACCCGGCCGCCGACGAGCGCGGCAGCCTGGCGCAAGGCTTCGTGGAGACCTCGAACGTCAACGTGGTGCAGGAGCTGGTGATGATGATCCAGACCCAGCGCGCCTACGAGCTCAACTCCAAGGCCATCCAGACCTCGGACCAGATGCTGCAAAAGCTGGGGCAACTGTGATGACCGCCGCTCGCCTCGCACGACGCGCCACGCGCCGGGTCATCCACCGCCTGGCGCTGGGCGCCGCTGTGCTGGCCCTGGCCGGCTGCGAGGTGCTCAACCCACGCGTCGACGTGATGCAACCCACCCAGGTGCGCCCCGTGGCCGGCGCCTACACACCGGTCAACAACGGCTCGCTGTTTCAGCAGGCGGGATACCGGCCGCTGTACGAAAGCCACCGCGCGCGCATGGTGGGCGACATCATCACCATCCAGATCAGCGAAACGGTTTCGGCCAAGCAGGAAACCACCAGCTCGGTCGAGAAAAAGGGCTCGGTCGACAGCACCATCACGGCCGTGCCGATCGCCAACATCACCCAGGTGGCCAAGCTGGGCGCCGAGGGCAGCAGCAACAACAAATTCGACGGCAAGGGCAGCAGCGAGGCCACCGGCACGTTCACGGGCTCGATCACCACCACGGTGGTCGAGGTGCTGCCCAACGGGCACCTGATTGTGTCGGGTGAAAAGCAAATTGGCGTGGCGAAAAACGTCGACGTCCTGCGCTTTTCAGGGCAGATCGACCCCTACACCATCCAGCCGGGCAACCTCGTGAAGTCCAGCCAGGTGGCCAATGTGCGCGTCGAGCAGATGGGCCGAGGCCAGCAGCACGAAGCGCAAGGAATAGGCTGGTTGGCGCGGTTCTTTTTGAGCGTCTCGCCCTTCTAAAGGTCCGGAAAATGGAGCCGAGTCCCCCCTGGAACCGGCGCCATGAACCACACTGACCGCATCCTCAAACTGCTGATCGCCCTGGCCTTCCTGGCCGCATCCGCAGCCCTGTGGTGGCCCGTTCAGGCCCAGGCCGTGCGGCTCAAGGAAATCGCCGCCGTGCAAGGCGTGCGCCCCAACCAGCTGATGGGCTACGGCCTGGTCGTCGGCCTCGACGGCACGGGCGACCAGACCACGCAGACCCCCTTCACCGCCCAGAGCATCAACGCGATGCTCCAGCAAATGGGCATCACGGTGCCCGCTGGCACCGCCATGCAGCTCAAGAACGTGGCGGCCGTGCTGGTGACCGCCACCCTGCCCCCCTTCGCCCAACCCGGCCA
>NZ_DCXA01000018.1:0-2186 GCF_002328915.1 Aquabacterium sp. UBA2148 | reverse complement strand
GGCCAGCCGCTGGACATCAACGTCTCGTCGCTGGGCAACGCCAAGTCGCTGCGCGGCGGCACCCTGATCGCCACCCCGCTCAAGGGCGCCGACGGCCAGATCTACGCGCTCGCGCAGGGCAACGTGGTCGTGGTCGGCGCAGGCGCCGCCGCCGGGGGCTCCAAGGTCACGGTCAACCACCTGAGCGCCGGCCGCATCCCGGCTGGGGCCACCGTCGAGCGCTCGGTGCCCACGCCCTGGATGCAGGGCAGCGCCATCCAGTACGACCTGCAGTCCGACGACTTCAACACCGCCCGCGAAGTGGTCAACGCGATCAACAAGGCCAAGGGCCCCGGCACCGCCGAAGCCCTGAGCGGGCGCAGCGTGATGGTTCGCCTGCCCCAGCAAAGTGGCGAGCGCGTGGCCTTCATGGCCGACCTGGAAAACCTCTCCATCGACCGCGCCACGCCATCGGCCAAGATCATCGTCAACGCGCGCACCGGCTCCATCGTCATGAACCAGGCCGTGACCATCGGCCCCTGCGCGGTGGCCCACGGCAACCTGTCGGTGACCATCAGCTCCACCCCGGTGGTCAGCCAGCCCAATGCGTTCTCACAAGGCCAGACCGTGGTCACCGAGAAGGCCGACATCCAGATCAACCAGGAGCCCGGCAACATCATCCAGATGCCCGCCGGCAGCAAGCTCACCGACGTTGTCAAGGCGCTCAACACCCTGGGCGCCAACCCGCAGGACCTGCTGGCCATCCTGCAAGCCATGAAGGCGGCCGGCGCGCTACAAGCCGAGCTGGAGGTGATCTGACATGAGCGTGAACAACCCCGCCGCCAGCAATGGCCTGACCATGGACCTGCGGTCGCTGGACCGCCTCAAGGGCACCTCCGGCACCAACCCGCGCGCCGCGGTGCGCGAGACCGCCAAGCAGCTCGAAAGCCTGTTCATGGGCGAGCTGATGAAAAGCATGCGCGCATCGACCATGTCCACCGGCATGTTCGACAACAGCGGCTCCGAGATGGCCACCGGCATGCTCGACACCCAGTTCGCCGGGCAGATGACCGGGCGACCAGGCGGCCTGGCCGACGCCATCACCCGCCAACTCGAGCGCCAGATGGGCCTCAAGCCGGAGGTCCAGGACAAGGCCGCCGCCAGCGCTGGCACCACGGCCGCTGCGAGCCCCCTGCGTCGCATGGCCAGCGAGGGCTCCTTCAAGGGCCTGGGCCAGCTCGGCGACCTGGGAGACCTCAGCGACCTCGACGCGGGGGGCTTTCCAGGCGGCAACAGCACCGGCCTGGACGAGATCCTGCGCCGGGCCCAGAGCCTGGATCGGGGCAACGCCCGCACGAACACCGCGAACAGCGCCAGCAGCCCCACCGATGGCAAACGCCTGAGCCACAGCGAGCAGTTCATCCGCAAACACCACGAAGCGGCCAAGGCCGCCGAGGCCGCCACCGGCATCGCCTCGGGGCACATCCTGGGCCAGGCCGCGCTGGAATCCGGCTGGGGCAAGCACGAGATCAAGATGAAGGACGGCACGCCCAGCCACAACCTCTTCGGCATCAAGGCCACCGCCAACTGGACGGGCAAGGTCGCCGAGGTGACCACCACCGAGTACATCGGCGGCGTCGCCCGCAAGGTGACGGCCAAATTCCGTGCGTATGACTCCTACGAGGACGCTTTCAAGGACCACGCCCGCCTGCTCACGCAGAGCCCGCGCTACAGTCAAACCGTCGCCAAGGCCGACACGGCGCAGGGCTACGCCCAGGGCCTGCAAAAGGCAGGCTACGCCACCGACCCGGCTTACGCGAACAAGCTGACCCAGGTCATCAACACCGCCCTGCGCGTCCAGCGCAGCATGGCGTGACGACCTGATCGGAGGACACCATGGGATCAGGCATCTTCGGTCTGGGCACGCGGGCCATGTCGGCCGCCCAGGTCAACCTGGACACCATCAGCCACAACATCAGCAACGCCAACACGCCCGGCTACTCACGCCAGAAGGTGGAGCTGGCGACCGAGAGCGGGCTCTACACCGGTGCGGGCTTTTTCGGTCGCGGCGTCAAGGTCAACACCATCTCGCGCCAGACCAACGAATTCCTGATCAAGGAAAACAACCTGAACCAGTCCATGGCGGCGGCCGACCAGACCCGCCTGGAAAAGCTCAACCAGATCGAAAAAGTGCTGCCCACCGGCGA
>NZ_DCXA01000017.1:14197-22069 GCF_002328915.1 Aquabacterium sp. UBA2148 | reverse complement strand
TGAGCAGCGGCGGCAGGCGGCGCAGCACTTCGGCGCGCTCCTCGCGCGAGGTCTTGGCGCTGGCCGACCAGATCAGGTCGGCCGCAGCGTGCTTGAGCGCCCGGGTGGCGTCACTGGCCTGGCCATGCTGCACCGCGCTGTGCGCCAGCACATCGGCCCAGACACGGAAGAGGAAATCGCGCACGCCTTCGTGCACCGGCACCGACTCGAGCATCTTGCGCAGCTCGATCGTGTACTGGATGGCCCAGGTCTCGCGCTGCTCGACCTGCTGGGCCAGCGAGATGCCCTTGCGCCCGGCTGCGTGCTCATCGCGGAAATAGGTTTCCAGGAAGCGCTCGAACTCGGTCAGCACAGTCTGGAACACCTTGCGACCGGTGTCGGGGTAGGCCTCGACCACCTGCACGACGCGGCGGATCTCGCGGTGCAGGGCGTCCTCGCCCTCCTGGGCGCCGGCCACGAAGCCCATCACGCACGAGCCCATGCGGTCGATCAGGCGGCGCGCCGGGTGGCTGGTAGAGGCAAAGAAATCGGGCTCGCTGACGGCCACGCGCAGCACCGGCATCTGCAAGCGGGCGAACCAGACTCGGATGCTCGCGGGCAGGCGCTCTTCCATGAGGATGGCCTGAAACAGCAAGGCCACGACCTCGATGGTGGCCCGCTCGGACGGGCTGGTGGCGGCCTTCTTGAGCGCAGCGCGATCGTGGTCGAGGTCGCGCAGGGCCGCTTCGGGGGTGGTCGGCGCGCTGCCATCGACCGGCTCGGCCCGGCGCCGCACCGCCTCACCCACCTGCCGAATGGCCAGGCCCAGCGAGGTCGACACCGGGCCGGGGGCCCGCAGGGCCGCATCGGGCTTGGTGGGCACGAAACCCGGCACGTGGCGGGCCACGAACTGGTTGAGCTGTCCCAGCAAGGCCTGCGACTGCACCGCCACACGCCCCAGGCCTGGCACCTGCGTGAGCATGCGGGTCTCGTCGTAGGCCTGACCCAGGGGCTGCAAGCCGCTGTTGCCGCCCGTGACGGGCCCCATGGACACGCCAGAAGCACTGGGGACGCCCATGCCGCCGGAACCGGACGGGCTCCAGCCGCCAGCCATGCCCACGCCACCACCGCCACGCAGGCTGGCGATCGTGTCCAGCCCCATCGGTCGGCTGGGCATGACACCCGGCGCCGCCCGTCGGATGAACGGGCGCAAGTCGATCTCAGGGCGCACGCCCTGGTCCAGCAAGGCCTCGTTGGCCGCGTGATAAGCCTCCTGCACCCAGCTGGAGACCTCCTGGTGCAGCACGTTCTGCAGCGTCTGCCAATGCTGCATCGACAACTCTGCCGCCAGCCAGGCGTCGAGCACCTGCTTGGCGATCCAGGGCGCCGCCAGCACATCTTGCTGACCATGGGCGGCATCGACCGCCCCGCCCACAGACTGCAGGCGTGCATTGAGGTCGGTGTACTCCTGCCCCGACAGGTCGGCGATGGCCTGGGCCAGGCGAGACGCCGTCAGCCCTTGCTCGACTTCGCTGTCTTCGACCAGGCTCAAGGGGATGTCCACCGGCACCCCGGATGACGCCCCCGAGGCGCCCGCGCTGCGCACGGACAAAGGGCGTCCGAGGCGCACATCTGACAGCGCCTGGCTCAGTTGCGTGGTGAGCGCCTGGTGCCACCCCCTGACGGCACGTGGCAGGTCCAGCACCAGGTCACGGCGGCGGGCGTGCAGCGCCGGCTCCGCCGACTGCGTGGCCAGCGTGCGGGCGCCGTCCAGGCACGCCTGCACAAGACCACGGGCGCCGTGGATCAGTGCCTCGAGGTGCGTGACGCGCGCCCCCTGGGCCAGGGCTCGGTGAGAGGCCAATGTCATGAAAAAAGCCGGCCGGCACCCCTGAGGGGGCGCTCCAACCGGCCTGGATGAGTTTTCCGGTTATCGCCCGACTCTACACCACCGCCCCGGCGTGCGGATCGTTGGGATCGACGTCCGGCTTGGAGGCCTTGACAAGGTCTTCGCGCTTGACACCCAGCCACATCGCGATGGCCGCAGCCACGAACACGGAGGAGTAAATGCCGAAGACGATGCCGATGGTCAGCGCCAGGGCGAAGTAGTGCAGCGTGGGGCCGCCGAAGATCAGCATGGCCAGCACCATCGCCTCGGTCGAGCCGTGGGTGATGATGGTGCGGCTCATCGTCGAGGTGATGGCGTGGTCGATGATCTCGGGCGTCGACATCTTGCGGAACTTGCGGAAGGCCTCGCGAATGCGGTCGAAGATCACGACCGATTCGTTGACCGAGTAGCCCAGCACCGCCAGGATGGCCGCCAGCACCGAAAGCGAGAACTCCCACTGGAAGAAGGCGAAGAAGCCCAGGATGATGATGACGTCGTGCAGGTTGGCGATGATGCCGGCCACGGCGAACTTCCACTCGAAGCGGATCGCCAGGTAGATCATGATGCCGACCACGGTGACCAGCAGGGCCAGGGCGCCGTCGCGGGCCAGTTCATCGCCCACCTGCGGGCCGACAAATTCGGAGCGCTGCAGGGTCACGGGCTCGGTGCTGGCGCTGGCGCTCCCAGCCGCCGCGTTGGCACCCGTCAGGCAGACCTGGCGGTCACCCTTGTCCGAGGCCTGCGTGCTGACCTGGCCGGACTCGGCCGAGCACAGCGCGCCGAACACCTTGCCCACCAGCTCGCCCTGCTTCATCTCGCCGCGCAGCGGGATGCGGATCAGCACGTCGCGCGAGGTGCCGAAGTTCTGCACCTGGACTTCGCCCAGGTTCAGGGTTTCGACCGCCTCGCGGGTCTTGGCCAGGTTGGCCGCCTGGGCGTACTGCACCTCGATGAGCGAGCCACCGGTGAACTCGATGGAGAAGTGCAGGCCCCGGGTGACCAGGAAGAAAACAGCTGCAGCGAAGGTCAGGAACGAGATGAGGTTGAAGACCAGCGCATGCCGCATGAACGGGATGTCGCGCTTGATGCGGAAAAATTCCATGGTGCGTCGCTCCTCTTCTTAGTCCTGGGGCTTCCAGACCTGTCCGATGGACACGCCCTTGAGCTTTTTCTGACGGCCATACCAGAGGTTGACCAGCCCACGCGAGAAGAACACGGCCGAGAACATCGAGGTCAGGATGCCCAGGCAGTGCACGACCGCAAAACCGCGCACCGGGCCCGAACCGAAGGCCAGCAGCGACAGCCCCGCGATCAGCGTGGTGACGTTGGAGTCCAGGATGGTGGCCCAGGCGCTCTCGTAACCGGCGTGGATGGCCGTTTGCGGTGCCGAGCCGTTGCGCAGCTCTTCGCGCACCCGCTCGTTGATCAGCACGTTGGAGTCGATCGCCATGCCCAGCGTCAGGGCGATGGCCGCGATGCCCGGCAGCGTCAGCGTGGCTTGCAGCATGGACAGCACCGCCACCAGCAGCAGCAGGTTGACCGACAGCGCGATGGTCGAGAACACGCCGAACAGCATGTAATAGATCATCATGAAGATGGCGATGGCCGCGAAGCCATAGACCAGGGAGTTGAAGCCCTGCGCGATGTTCTCGGCGCCCAGGCTGGGGCCCACGGTGCGCTCCTCGATGATCTCCATCGGCGCGGCCAGGCTGCCTGCGCGCAGCAGCAGCGCGGTGTCGGCCGACTCTTCCGGGCTCATGCGACCGGAGATCTGCACGCGGCCACCGGAGATTTCACCGCGGATGACGGGAGCGGTGACGACCTCGCCCTTGCCCTTTTCGAACAAGATGATGGCCATGCGCTTGCCCACGTTCTCGCGGGTGACATCGCGGAAGATGCGCGCGCCACGCGAGTCCAGCGTGAGGTGGACGGCGGGCTCGTGGTTCTCGTCGAAGCCGGACTGGGCGTCGTTGAGGTTGTCACCGGTGAGCACCACCTGGCGCTTGACGATGACGGGCACGCCACTGCGCTCGAGGTAACGCTCGGAGCCGAACGGAACCATGCCGCCAGCCAGCGCGGCCTGGGCCTCGGTGCTCTCGTCGACCATGCGCACTTCCAGGGTGGCGGTGCGACCGATGATGTCCTTGGCCTTGGCGGTGTCCTGCACGCCGGGCAGCTGCACGACGATGCGGTCGGCGCCTTGCTGCTGGATCACGGGCTCGGCCACGCCGAGTTCGTTGATCCGGTTGTGCAGGGTGGTGATGTTCTGCTTGAGGGCCTGGTCCTGGATGGCGCGCTCGGACGTGGGCTTGAGCTTGCCGACCAGGGTCACGTCGCCCGAGGCGTCGGTGCCATCGGCCCAGCTCATGTCGAGGATGCTGTCGGACAGCAGGCCACGGGCGGCGTCGCGGGTGGCCGCATCGCGAAAGCGCACGGTCACGTCGTTGCCATCGCGGCGGATGCCACTGTGGCGGATGTCCTTGTCGCGCAGCAGGGTGCGGATGTCGCCCGAGATGCTCTCGGCCTTCTGCGTCAGCGCGGCCTTCATGTCGACCTGCATCAGGAAGTGCACGCCACCGCGCAGGTCCAGGCCCAGGAACATCGGGTGCGCGCCCATGCTGCGCAGCCAGTGCGGCGAGCGCGAAACCAGGTTCAGCGCCACGATGTAGCGCGGGTCGGACGCATCGGGGTTGTAGGCGCGCGCGATGGCATCGCGGGCCTTGATCTGCGTGTCGGTGTCCTTGAAACGCGCGCGCACCGAGGTGCCGTCAAGCTCGACGAAGTCGGACGTCACGCCCGCTTCCTTGAGCACGGTCTCGACGCGGGCGACGTCATCTGCCGACAGCTTGATCGTGGCCTTGCCGCTGGAGAGCTGCACCGCCGGTGCCTCGCCAAAGAAGTTGGGCAGGGTGTAGACCAGGCCGACCAGCAGGGCCACGGCGATGATCAGGTACTTCCACCAGGGGTAGCGGTTCATGCGGTCCTCGGCTGCGCTTTTTCGGTGCGCTTTTTATTTACTTGCTGACGGTGCCCTTGGGCAGCACCTGGACGATGGCCACGCGCTGGATCTGCAGCTCGACGCCATTGGCCACTTCGATGTGCGCGTAGGTGTCGCCCAGCTTGCTGATCTTGCCGATCAAGCCGCCTTGGGTGACCACTTCATCGCCCTTGGAGAGCGCCTCGAGCATGGCCTTGACTTCCTTTTGCCGCTTCATCTGGGGGCGGATCATCACGAAGTACAGCACGACGAACATGAGCAGCAGGGGCAGCATGCTCATCAGGCCACCAGAGGCGCTGGCGGCGGGGGCGGCGGCTTGGGCGTAGGCGTCGGAAATCAACACGGTTCAGGGTCCTTCTCGAACAAAGGGCCGAGGCGCCGGAGCCCCAGGGCGAAATGCCCAGGCGCCCGGCACACCGGCCGAAAGTGGCTCAGATTGTATGCGGCGGATGTGAAGGGCAGCTCTCGCGGGCCCGACACCGCCAACGGCGGTCATCGAACGCGTCAGAGCACGTACTTGACCTGAGGCAGGCTGGTCATGGCGCGGTAGATGTTGTCGAGCTGCTCGCGGCTGGTGGCGGTCACCACCACGGTCAGGCCGACGTAGGTGCCGCTGCTGCTGGGGCGGCGCTCCAGCGTGGCGGCGTCAAAGCCCGGGTCGTGCTGCACGGCCACGGCCACGACCGAAGCCACGAACTCCTCGTGGTGAGGGCCCATGACCTTGATCGGGAATCGGCTGGGGTACTCGATCAGCGACTGCTCTGGCGGGATCGGTGGGTTGACGGGTTGGTGCGTGCTCATGTCAGGTGCCTCACTGGATGCTCAGGCGCATGGCGTCCCAGGCGCGACCCAGCCAGCCGGCAGCCGGCACGTCGTCAAGCGACTGCAGCGGCAGGGTCTGCCAGGGCTGGCCGTTCAGGGTGACCTGCAGGCGCCCCACGGACTGGCCCTTGCTCAAGGGGGCCAGCAGCGGGTCATTGCGCGTCACCACCGTCTTGACGGCAGCGGCCTGGCCGCGCGGCACCACCACGACGATGGGCTGCAAGCGCCCCAGGCGCGCCGAGTTGGCCGCGCCCTTCCAGACCTGGGCGGTGCTGACGGCCTGGTTGCCGTCGAACAGCTTGACCACGTCGAAGGCGCTGTGGCCCCAGTTCAGCAGCTTCTGGCTTTCGTTGGCGCGGGCCTCGGGCGAGGCAGCGCCGAGCACCACGCTGAGCAGGCGACGCTCGCCCCCGGCGGTGGGGCGCTTGGAGGTGGAAATCAGGCAGTAGCCGGCGTTGTCGGTGTAGCCCGTTTTCAGGCCGTCGACCGTCGGGTCGCGGAACAGCAGCAGGTTGCGGTTGCCCTGCTTGATGCCGTTGAAGGTGAACTCCTTCATGGAGTAATACGGCAGCGAGTTCGGGAAGTCGGAGATCAGGCGCGTGGCGATGATCGACAGCTCGCGCGCCGTGCTCAAGTGACCCGGTGCAGTCAGGCCTTCGGGGTTGGCGAACTTGGTCTGCTTGAGGCCAAAAGCCTGGGCCTGGCGGTTCATCATCTCGACGAAGACCTCGACCGTGCCGCCCACGCCTTCGGCCAGGGCCACGGTGGCGTCGTTGCCGCTTTGCACGATCATGCCCTTGATGAGGTCATCGACCTTGACGCGGCTGTTGATGTTGATGAACGAGCGCGAGGCCCCCGTCATGCCCGTGCGCCAGGCGCGCTCGGAAACGGGCAGCTCCTGCGTCAGCGAGAGCTTGCCGTCCTTCAGCGCCTGAAAAACCAGGTAAGCGGTCATCAGCTTGGTCAGCGAGGCCGGCTCGACGGCCTGGTCGGCGTTGCGCGCACCCAGCGTCTGGCGCGAGGACAGGTCTTGCAGGATGAACGCGCGGGCGGCCACCTCGGGTGGCTGCGGCATGGCCTGGGTGGGCTCGGCGAACAACGAGGCAGCGCCCGACGGAGATTGGGCAACGGCGCCCAGGGGAGACAGGGACAGCGCCACGGCCACCAGGGCCGAAGTGGTCGCGCCCAGAAGGTGGCGGCGGGAGGGGGAAGCAGTCATGCCGGCAATATGGGGGGAAGGAAGGGTGAACACAAGGAAGAGGATGCAAAGTTTTGCAAGCGCGTGATGCACGCGCTGGCGGCGAGCGAAACGGATCGGCCGCGAAGCGCGGCGTTCAGCCCCCGGCCTCGCGGGCGGCATCGGCCCTCAGGTGGCGCAACACGATGTCGCGCAAGCCGCCGAGTTGCCCATGGAAGAAGTGACCTGCGCCCGGCACCACCGTCACCGGCAGCTGCTGTGGCCGCGCCCAGTCGAGGATGGCGGACAGGGGCACCACGTCATCGGCCTCGCCCTGTACCACCAGGGTGTGAGGGGGCACGGCTGGCACCTCGAAACGCGACGCGGCCGGGCTGACCAGCACCACCGTGGACGGTGCACGCACCGCAGGCTGGTCGGCCGCCGCTTGCAGCAAGCGACTGCTCGCCTGGGCCGCCACGTACCCACCGAACGAGAACCCCGCCAGGGCCAGCGGCTTGCCCGCCAGCGCCGGGTCACTCAGGTGATGGGACACCACGGAGAGCAGGTCGGTGGTTTCTCCCCGGCCCTCGTCGTAATGGCCTTCGGACTGCCCCACGCCACGGAAGTTGAACCGCACCGCTCGCCAGCCGGCCAGCACGAACGCGCGCACCAGGGTGTGCACCACCTTGTTGTCCATCGTGCCGCCCATGAGCGGGTGCGGGTGGGCGATGACCGCCAGGCCGCGCGGCACAGCGGGCCCCGTCGGGTCCTCGACCACGACCTCGATGTGGCCGGCCGGGCCGTCGATGAGCAGGGATTGCGGGCGCCCAAGCATGGTGTTGCGAAGCGGTGGACCGCCTCAGCGGCCGACGTCGTCCGGCAGCTCCAGGCGCTCGACAACCTCGCCGCCGATCAGGTGGCGGTCAACGATCTCGTCGATGTCGCTCTGATCGACGAAGGTGTACCAGGTGCCCTCGGGGTAGACCACGGCCACCGGCCCGCCAGCAC
>NZ_DCXA01000017.1:10468-14113 GCF_002328915.1 Aquabacterium sp. UBA2148 | reverse complement strand
CCCGCCAGCACAGCGGTCCAGGCAGCCAGCCTTGTTCACCCGCACGCCACCCTTGCCGTTGCGACCGGCTGCCGCCACACGGGCCTTGCAGTGGTCGAACCCGGCCTTGGCAGCGTGGTCGGCGCACGAGGCTTCGCCATTGATGCGCTGGTTCAGGCAAAAGAAGATGTGACGCTCGTAATAGGCCATGCCAGGATTCTAGTGGCTGGGCCCCGTGCGAGCGGGCGCAGGGGCATCTCGCCCCAGCAGTCGCGACAGCAGCCAGAGCAGGGCCAGGAAAGGCCACAGCAGGCCGAACCAGCGAGACAGCCCATGAAACCGGATGAAGCGCCCGCTTTCCCAGGCCAGCAGGGTTTCGGCGTAATACGGGTCGCTCGGCACCTGGTGCACCAGCACCAGCAACCCCACCAGGACTGCCACCCCGAGCAGCGCGCAGGTCGCGCGCCCCCGGTTGACCAGCAGGACCGCTGCCGACGCACCCAGGAGCATGCCCGAGGCAGCTGGCAGCGTGACCCAGCTGAGCGCGTGCACCGGCCCGAAGTTCAAGGCCGAGGCCAGGGCCGTGAACGCCACCCCCGCCAGCACCAGCAGGGCCATCAGGGCGATGCGCAAGCTGCGCTGGCTGGCCAGGGCGCCGGCCACGCACAAAGGTGCCATCAGCCCCAAGGCCACGGTCAGTGCCTCCACCTCCGGGGCCCATGCGCTGCCCTGCCAGGCGCCAGGCAACACGGCCCACAACGTCAAAGGGTCGTCGGGCAGGAACCACCCCTGCCAGGGCGTGTCCTGCGTGAACTCCACCAGCAGCAAGCGCAACTGCGGCCAGATCTGCCCCTGCCCCAACGGCAGCGGCGGCGGGAACAACAGGCCCAGCGGCCACAGGCACAACAAAGCCAGGCCATGCCCCGCCTGGGGAATGAACCACCGCTCACGCAGCCGATGCCAGACATCGACCAGGCCCAGGGCGTGCAAGGTGAGCGCCCCCAACACCCCCCAGGCCGCCCCCAGGGTGTTGAGGATCCAGTCGGTCACCGAGGGCACCCGGCCAGGCAGCAAGTGCTGCAGCAACTCCAGGGCATACGACAGGGCCGAAGCGGTGAACAACGTCCGCCAGGCAGCCCCGAAAGTGCCCTGGCCGGAGCGCAACCAGGCCAGACACAGCACCAGGCCAAAGGGCAGGTAGCCCAGCAGGTTGGCCGTCACGTCGGACATGACCTCGTAGGACTGCTTGGGCAGCAACCAGCGGATGGCGTCCCAGCCAGGCCAATGCCAACCGGTCAGCGGGTGCAGGGTCGCGTAGGCAATCAGCCCGCCCGCCACCCAGGACAGGGGCCAGGCCGAGCTGCGATGCGCCGACATCCGGGGCTCAGCCGATGGTGGGCTTGATGACCACCAGGCAGACGATGGCCGCGAACAGCAGCACCGACACCTCGTTGAAGACACGGAACCACTTGTGGCTGCGGCGGTTTTGCAGCGCTTCGAAGTCGCGCAACAGGCGCCGGCAGACGTGGTGATAACCGATGACGCCGATGACCAGCGTCAGCTTGATGTGAAGCCAGATTTGCCCAGGGCCCTTGCCAACGCCAAAGTAAAGCCACAGCAGCAGCCCGAGCACCAGCGCCGGGATCATCAACAAGGTGCTGAAGCGGTACAGCTTGCGCGCCATCATCAGCAGGCGTTCACGCTCGGCATGGCTGTCGGGCGGCACCGTGGCCAGGTTGACGTACAGCCTGGGCAGGTAGAACAGGCCAGCAAACCAACTGGCCACAAAGACGATGTGCAGGGCTTTGACCCAGAGGTAGGCGGAGCTCATGGGGGATTATGAGCACAGAAAAAAAAAGAGCCCCGGCAAAAGCCGGGGCTGTGAAGCCTTGACGCTGTCATCACGTAAGGCACCTGCTCAGGGAGGAAAAGCAGGGAATGAGGCCTTGCGGCGTATCATTCACTGCCCATTATAGGGAGCTTGCTCAAGCTTGGCTGCCCCCCTTGTCCGAAATAACCCTGCGGGGGGTGTTTTTTTTATCAACTTTGCCATCCTTCACACAAACGCCACTGGCCCGGTGTGGGGGGTGAATCGCCCCCCCGGATGACGCCCCTGCACTTCCCCCAGCACCGCCTGCGCCGCCTGCGCCGCGACGAGTTCTCCCGCCGCCTGGTGAGGGAACATGAACTGACATCGGCCGACCTGATCTACCCGGTTTTCGTGCTCGATCAGGACGAAGGCGAGCAGGCCGTGGGCTCGATGCCAGGGGTCAGCCGACTGGGGCGCAGCGCGCTGTACGCCGCGGCCGAGCGCTGCCTGCAACTGGGCGTGCCAGTGCTGGCGCTGTTCCCGGTCATCGACGCCTCGCTCAAGACGCCGGACGGCCGCGAGGCGCTCAACCCCGAGGGCCTGGTGCCACGCACGGTGCGCGAACTCAAGCGGCGCTTCCCCGAGCTGGGCGTGATGACCGACGTGGCGCTCGACCCCTTCACCAGCCACGGCCAGGACGGCCTGCTCGACGACACCGGCTACATCGTCAACGACACCACGGTGGCGGTGCTCACCCAGCAAGCCCTGGTGCAAGCCGACGCGGGCGTGGACATCGTGGCCCCGTCCGACATGATGGACGGCCGCATCGGAGCCATCCGCCATGCGCTCGAATCCCAAGGCCTGGTGCACACCCGCATCATGGCCTACAGCGCCAAGTACGCCAGCGCCTTCTACGGCCCGTTCCGCGACGCGGTGGGCTCGGCGGCCAACCTGGGCAAGGCCAACAAAAAGGTCTACCAGATGGACCCGGCCAATTCCGACGAAGCGCTGCGCGAGGTGGGCATGGACATCGCCGAGGGCGCCGACATGGTGATGGTCAAGCCCGGCATGCCTTACCTGGACATCGTGCGCCGCGTCAAAGACGAGTTCAAGGTGCCGACGTTCGCCTACCAGGTCAGCGGCGAGTACGCCATGATCAAAGCAGCGGCCCAGAACGGCTGGCTCGACCATGACGCGACCATGATGGAGTCGCTGCTGGCCTTCAAGCGCGCCGGCGCCGATGGCGTGCTCACCTACTTCGCGCTGGACGCCGCCGAGCGCCTGCGCGGCTGAGTCCTTTCAAGCCCAACCCAGCCCTGACGGAGCCCGTCGCGCGTGCGTCTCTTTCACATCCACGAACAGTTCACCGAGCTCCAGGACTGGCCGGCCACGCTGCCGGCACAAGGCTTCCTGTGGGTGACCACCAGCCGGCGCGTCTTCGAGGTGCGTCTGGCCGAGATCCAGCAGCAGCTGCACAAGCTCGCCGGCGGCGGCCTGATGGACCTGCACGTCACCGACCTGCTCAACGCGCAGCTGCCCTCGCAGTACGACTACACCTCCTGGTACGACCTGCTGGTGTTCAGGCGCCTGGCTGCGGGCCCGGGCACGCAGCGCCTGTTCCTGGATGAGGCGCACGGCACGGCCAGCTCGGCGCGTCAGGCCATGGCCGCCATCGACACCAGCCCGGTGGGCTTTGCGGTGTTCGACCGCGTCCTGCTGACGGTGCACCCGGCCGACTGCTCGGTGCGTGACTTCTTCGAGGCCCGGCTGAGCCAGATGATCCCGCCCGCCGGGCGCCTGCAAGAGGCGACCGAAGCCAGCCCGAGCGACGCTGGAGGCGAGCTGGCCGAGCCCTC
>NZ_DCXA01000017.1:9928-10382 GCF_002328915.1 Aquabacterium sp. UBA2148 | reverse complement strand
TCGAGCCAGGTCGACACGCCCGTGGACGTGCCCGCAGACCTGCTGCCATCGGAGCGCCCAACCCATGGCCTGAACGAGCCCCACGCCCAGGGTCAGGGCCACGACACGCTGACGCCCCGTTTCCACGAAACGCGCGGCAGCACATCGCGCCTGCCGCCCAGCCCGCCCGACCTGATGCTGCGCATCGTCAACCACATGGTCGACAGCTACCTGGACCTGCGCCGCCTGCTGACCCGCCAGTTCGCCTACCTGCAGCAGGAGTTGCTGAGCAACCGCCAGCAGTTCAAGCACTGGCAGGCCCTGCTGGAAGCGCGCAACACCCTGCACATGCTCGAAGACACCTGCGAGGACCAGAGCAGCGCCATGCAGGAGTGGATCGACGCGCTGGAAGACTGGCCCTCGCCCTCGGACCCCCTGGCCGTGCGCGAGCGGGAGGTGCTGCGCGTGCGCTCAC
>NZ_DCXA01000017.1:6924-9843 GCF_002328915.1 Aquabacterium sp. UBA2148 | reverse complement strand
GGTGCTGCGCGTGCGCTCACGCGACGTGCACGAACACATCGCCCGCGTGCTGGCCCATGTGCGACGCCTGGAGAGCTCGGCCGAGAGCGCGGTGCAGATCCACTTCTCGGCACAAGGCAGCCGCACCAACGACATCATGCGCACGCTCACCGTGCTCACGGCCATCTTCCTGCCGCTGAACCTGATCACCGGCATCTTCGGCATGAACTTCGATGGCCTGCCGCTGATCCACAACCAGCTCGGCTTCTGGGTGGCCCTGGGCCTGATGCTGCTGGTGGCCGTCGGCCTGGTGTGGTGGTTCAGGCGCCGCCGCTACCTCGACGCGAACGAGCCGGGCAACTGAGCGCCTGGGCTGGGTCTCTCACGGGGCCTTTCACGGGGCCGCTCAGGCCTGGCTCAAACCTCGCTCGAGCGCCGCACCTGTACACCAGCCTGCACCTCGCGGGCCAGGCACAGGTCGTCCCAGACCAGGCCCTTGTCGGCCGGGTTGCGCAGCAGATAAGCCGGGTGGTAGGTGACCACCACCGGCACGCCCGCCACCTCGTGCACGCGCCCACGCAGCTTGCCGATGGGCTCGCTCGTCTTGAGCAGGGACTGCACGGCGAAGCGGCCCATCGCCACAACCAGGTCGGGCTGCACCAGCGCCATCTGCCGCAGCAAGAAGGGCTCGCACTGCGCGACCTCCTGCGGCAGCGGGTTGCGGTTGGCCGGCGGGCGGCACTTGAGCACGTTGGCGATGAAGACCTGGCGATCGGGGCCAGCTTCTCCGCGCGTGAGGTCGATGGCCGCGAGCATGCGGTCCAGCAACTGGCCGGCGCGGCCGACAAAGGGCTCGCCCTGGCGGTCTTCCTGCTCGCCTGGGGCCTCCCCGACGATCATCCAGCGCGCTTGTTCATGGCCCGTGCCGAACACGGTCTGGCGACGACCCTGGCACAGGCCGCAGGCCTGGCACCCTGCCACCGCCTCGCGCAAGGCGGGCCAGTCCATGGTCTCGACGCCAACGGGGCGAGGGCCCAGCTGCAATTCAGGCGCGCCGGGCGCATGGGGGGACGGCGCTCCGCTCGCACTCGCCGCGGTGGGCGCAGGCTTGGTGACGCGAGCAGGCGGGCGAGCAGGCGGTCGTGCAGCAGGTGGCGCAGCGAGCGCGGGTGGCTCGCCAAGCGTGGCTTCGGCACCAGCCTGCTCGACGCGGCTGTTGCGCTCGGCCCGAGCGATCGCCTCGGCGGCCAGGACATGGGCCTCGGCAGGCTGGACACCGGCCTGGCGGAACTCGGCGGGTGGTGCATCGGGCGCACCAGGCGCCACGGTCGCTGTGGGTGGCTGAAGCGGCCAGAAGGCGGCCACCCCCATCTCCTTGAGCATGGCCAGTTGACGTTCAGTCCAGCGCATGCGCGGCCTCCAGCTGGATCTCGCGGCGCATGACGAGGGCGTCCTCGCGCCCACCTTCGGCCGGGTAGTAGTGCTTGCGCACCCCGATGTCCACAAAGCCTTCGCGCTGGTAAAGCGCCCGCGCCCTGGCGTTACTGGGTCGCACCTCCAGCCACAAGGCTTGGGCACGCTGATGCAGGCAGCGCTCACACAGGGCTTGCAACAGCACCAGCGCCAGGCCTCGGCCTTGCCAGTCGCGTGCGACGGCGATGTTGAGCAGGTGGATCTCGTCGACACCGTCCATGGCCACGCACACGGCCACGACGCGATCGCCCGCGCACAGCACGCGGCTCCAGTAGCCCGCCCGCAGCGAAGAGCGGTAGTTCTCTGGCGTCCAGGCGTGCAAGGGGTGCAGGCAAGCCTGCCGCTCCTGCGCCACCCAGGCGTCAACGTCCTCGTCGGTGAGCGCGCGCGCGATCAGCCCCACGGCGGCCTGATCAGGCGTCGGGGCGGCGGTGTCGCGCAGGACCGGGCGGTTCATCTCGGGTCTCGGGGGCAATGGGCCGACAAGGGCAGGCAGGGATGGGCAAGGCGAATCAGGCGGGCATCATGCCTGAGCCGCCGCGCGTTCGGCG
Organism: Aquabacterium sp. UBA2148; assembly: GCF_002328915.1. Classification (NCBI taxonomy): domain Bacteria; kingdom Pseudomonadati; phylum Pseudomonadota; class Betaproteobacteria; order Burkholderiales; family Sphaerotilaceae; genus Aquabacterium; species Aquabacterium sp. UBA2148. The sequence goes on along the minus strand of NZ_DCXA01000017.1, from coordinate 7,840 downwards.
GTGGTCTGGGCGACTTTGTCTCGCACATATCGAGGCAGTGCGAGCGCGGGGTCCACCTGCTGGCCGTTGGCCCAGGCCTGGCGGGCCAGCTCGATCAGCGCGGCGCCGCGCGGCATGGCGTCAGGGGCCAGCACCCGGGTGTCATCCGGCGAGAGCCCCTCCCACGCGCCGGGGCAGGCGCTCAGGGCGTTGCCGCACACGCGCACGCCTTCGGCGCGAGTGGCCCAGCGCGCACGCGGCTCGCCCATCGGCCACAAAGCGGCCTGCGTGTGAACCGCCCAACGCTGGCCGTCCCAGCTGAACGCGCCCACGTAGAGCTCGCCCATGCGCGCGTCTTGCAGCACCCAGACGACCTCGCCTGCGGGCAAGGGCTCTGATGCGCGTTGGCGAGCGTCCTCGGCCACGGCCATGAGGGTGTCCAGCGAGATGACCGGCACCCCCAGGCCCAGAGCCAGGCCCTGGGTGACGGAGCAGGCGGTGCGCAAGCCAGTGAAGGCCCCCGGCCCCGCCCCGAATGCGATGGCGCTCACATCGGGCCAGTCCAGGCCCGCGTCGAGCAACAGGCCTTGCAAGGCAGGCAGCAGGCCGGCCGAAGCCTGGGCGCCTCCAGCCAGCTCTTGCGCGACCACCGAGGCCCGGCCCGCCTCAGGCGCCACACCGGTGACCGGCGCAGACAGGCCGACGTGCAGGCGCTCGGTGGCGGTGTCCAGGGCCAGCAGAACGGGGGTCGGATCGGGTTGGGACATGGGGGAGGCGGGCATGGGCGGAGTTTAGCCGGGGGGCTGGGCCCGCCCGACCTATGATCCCAGGCCATGCCCACCCCATTCACCCAGACCACGCTCGGCCCCCGCGCAGCGCCGCGCCACCCGAGCTACGGCCTGTTGGCCGGCGCCCTGATCGGCGCTTTTGTCAGCAT
>NZ_DCXA01000017.1:2571-6872 GCF_002328915.1 Aquabacterium sp. UBA2148 | reverse complement strand
CGGCGCTTTTGTCAGCATGGGCCTGATCGCCACACCCAGCCAGGCCCAAACCCCCTCGGGCGCCTGGCCGCCGGCCCTGCAGCAGGCGCTCAAGCAAAGTGGCGTGCCGGCCGAGGCCGTCTCGCTCATGGTCTGGCCGGTGGACGCGCCCCAGCCGCGCTGGCAACACCAGGGCGAAGCCCCTCGGCAAGCCGCGTCGGTGATGAAGCTGTTCACCACGGGCGTGGCCCTCAAGCAGCTGGGCCCGGCCCATGTGTGGCGCACCGACGTGGGCCTGGGTGGCACGCTGCAAGCCAATGGTGCGCTCGACGGGCCGCTTCACCTGCGCGGGGGCGGCGATCCGTCCCTGCTCATCGAGCACGTTCAACGCATGATGGCCCGCTGGCGCAGCGCGGGCCTGCGCGACATCCGAGGCGGCATCGTCATCGACCGCAGCCTGTTTGAGCTGCCGCCTCACGACCCAGGCGCCTTCGATGGGCAATCGCTCAAGCCCTACAACGCCGGACCCGATGCGCTGCTGTTGAACCACCAGGCGGTCACGCTGCGCCTGATGCCCGACGCGGCACGCCCGGGCCAGGCCCAGGCCACCTTGGAGCCGCCCCTGCACGGGGTGCAACTGGAACACCGCCTGAGCCTGGCCGCTGGCTTGGCCTGTGGCGACTGGCGTGGTGCGCTCAAGCTGGACATCGCCCCCGCAGCTGGCTGGCCGCACGATGGCCGGGCGCGCTGGCTGGTGCGCCTGAGCGGAGCCTACCCTGCGGCCTGCGGCGAGAAGGAGTGGCCCCTGCTTTGGAGCGGCGATGGCCCCGGCGACCACGCCGCCCGCCTGCTGGAAGCCGCCTGGCAAGGCGCCGGCGGCCAGTTGGGCCAGGCGGTGCGCGATGGCAACTGGCCCGCTGGCCTGCCCACCTGGCAGACCTGGGTGTCGCCCCCGCTGGCCAGCGTGGTGCGGGACATCAACAAGTTCAGCAACAACGTGATGGCGCGCCAGATGTTTCTGAGCCTGGCGTTGGCGCCTGGCGGCTCGGGTGGCAACCCCGGGCAGAACGGCAACGCTGGCGATGCGAGTGGCGACACCCGACGCGCCCCGGCGACCTTGGCCCAAGCCCGATCCTTGGTGACGCGCCAGGTGATCGAGGCCACAGGAGGGGCCGAATCCGCCTGCCAGAGCGACGCCCTGGTGCTCGACAACGGCTCCGGCCTGTCACGCCTGGAGCACACCTCGGCGCGGTGCATGGCGCAATGGCTGCAGGCGATGTGGCGCAGCCCGGTGATGCCCGAGTTCATCGCTTCGCTGCCACTCAATGGGGTCGACGGCACCACGCGCCGCTGGCAGGCCGCCGCCGGCCAGGCCCACATCAAGACGGGCTCGCTGGAGGGCGTGGCCTCGGTGTCTGGCTACGTGCTGGGAGAATCGGGGCAACGCATCGTCGTCGTGGGGCTGGTCAACCACCCTCGCGCCGACGCGGCACGGCCGCTGTTGCAAGCCCTGATCGACTGGGCCCGCCAGGACCGCTGACGCCGCACGGCGCACACGCCAGCCCGCACCACCCTCTTCTTCGACACCCCACCTGCATGCCCGCCGCGAACCACCTGCCCGAATGGCTGCCCCTGACGCCTGCCACCATCGAATGGATCGGCGCCATCGCTGCGGCGCTGACCACAGCGTCCTTCCTGCCGCAGGTCTGGCTGACGTTTCGCACACGCGACGTCAGCGGGATCTCGCTGGGCATGTACAGCTGCTTCACCACCGGGGTGGCGCTGTGGCTGGTCTACGGCCTGTCGATCGGCTCGGTGCCGGTGACGGTGGCCAACGTGATCACGCTGACCTTCGCCACGGTGATCCTGGCCATGAAGATCAGGTATGGGCGGCGCTCAGCCGATCAGAACTGCTCGTAGGCGCGGTTGAACACCGTCACGCCGATGAGGTTGTGCAGCAGCGGGGCGGGGCGCTTGGCGTCGGCCCAGATGGCCGTGTTGGAGGCTGTGCCCGAGGTGTAGTACTGGCTGGTGCAGAACAGCAGCTTTTCGTCGTCATCGGCCGGGGCGCCGCCATCAGGACGCAGCACGGCCGCGGCATCGCACAGCGGCGTGGCGTACTGGTAAGCGTTGCTGCGTGTGCCTGGCTTGGTCAGCGACTCGGGGTTGATGCCTGCCAGGCTGCGCCCGGACACATTGCCCAGACCCGTGATGTAGAGGCGGTCGTTGTAGGCGCGCACGAGGTTGGTCATGAGCGTGGTCGTGCCGGCGCCCACGGCCAGGGGCGTTTGCCCCAGGTCGGGCGTGAGCGCCAGCACCACCTTGGCGCCGGTGCCGATGACGTCGCGCACGGCCGAGGCCATGCTGGCCGCGCGCGCCTGCAGCTCGGCGATGGCGCCGGCTTCCGTCTGGGTGCTGCCCTGGATGGCCTGGTACTGCTCCAGGATGTCGTTCTGGCCGACCATGATGGTCACCACGGTCTTGCTGTCGAGCTCGCCTCGGTGAGCGTTGATCTGGGCGATGACATCGGCCGTCTTGGCGCCCAGTGCCGCGTAGCTGACCGCGCCTGCGCGCGTGTCTTGTGCGCACTGGCTGGTGTAGCCCTTGCCATAGGCGCGAGCAACGATCTGCACCCAGGTGCTGGTGGCGTCGCAAGCGTAGTCGACGACGGTGGTGCGCTGGTTGGTGGGGCCGGCGTCGACCTCGAACTTGATGACCCAGTTCAGCCCGGTGGGCACGCGGTAGGTGGTGCCAGCCGAGGTGAAGGTCACGCCGCTGTCGCTGCTGCAGGCCCTGGCCTGGCTGTTGTCGTAGGCGCAGACCACGGCGGCTGACGTGACCACGGCCTTGGCGGTGTAGGTCAGGCCAGACAGGTCGGTGGCCACACCGGGGAAAGAGCTGTCCAGCAAGTTGGAGCTGGTGTCCGAGGCGATGGCGCTGTTCTCGTCACCGAACGACACGATGCGGTCCGGCGTGAAGTAGCTCTTGCGGTCACCGCCGCCGCAGGAAGCCAGCACGACGCTGGCGCAGGCCAGGGCCACGACACCCAAGCGGCGCACCAGGCGCTGGCCGGGGTTCAGGGACGGATGGCGGGTGGCAACACGGGACATGAACGCTCTCCAGGGATTCTCGTGATTCGGTTTTTCAACCCGGCAGTCTGCCATGGTCGTGTGAAGGCTTGTGAAGGCCGTGGATTCAGGTCAGCTCAGGCCGCCGCCGCGCGGGAGAGCCGGTCTCTCACACCGTCCCATGCAGCGCCTTCTGGCGGGCTCTCGACCCAGATCTGCTCAACGCCGGCAGCGTCGATCTCGCGCAGGTCGGCAAAGAGGTCGTGGGCAGCGGTGGCGGCGTCGCCGGGCATCGAGCGGTGCAACACGCCTTTGTGCGGCGCACGGCGTGCCCACAGGCTGCGCGAATAAACGGCAACGCGCGGCGGCGTGTGGGTGCCGGGGTGGCGCTCGCGCAGCAGGGCCGCCGTGATTTCGGGCTCGATGACATCGAGGCTGCGGTCGATCTGCTCGTCACTCATCAACACGACCTTGGCGCGCGGCGCGTAGTGTGACAGCAGCGTGCCCGAGGCGCGCGGCGCATCGGGGTCGGGCGCTTCGGGTTTGGACCACAGCAGCGGCTCGCCTGCGACGGCTTCGAGCTCGGCCAACGTCAGGCGGCCCGGGCGCAGCAGCACGGGCTGGTCGCGCGAGCAGTCGACGATGGTGGACTCGATGCCGACTTCGCAAGCGCCGCCGTCCAGCACCCAGACCTCGTCCAGGCCTTCGCCCTGGTCACGGAACTCTTCGATGACGTGGCTGGCGCGCGTGGGGCTGATGCGGCCGAAGCGGTTGGCGCTCGGTGCAGCGATGCCCAGGATGTCCTTGAGCGCGCAGGCTTCGAGCAACTGGCGCGCCACCGGGTGATCGGGGCAGCGCAGGCCGATGGTGTCCTGCCCCCCTGCTGCGGCACGGGCCATGTCGGGGTGGCGCGGCACGATGACCGTCAGCGGCCCGGGCCAGAAGGCCTCGACCAGGCGCTGCGCAACGGGCGGGAAGGTGGTGACGAAGTACAGCGCAGCGGCCTGGTTGGGCACGTGCACGATCAGCGGGTGATCGGCCGGGCGGCCCTTGGCCGCAAAGATGCGGGCCACGGCGTCGTCTCGGTCGGCGCGGGCACCCAGGCCGTAGACGGTTTCGGTGGGCAGGGCCACGAGGCCGCCTTCGGCCAGGCGTTGCGCGGCCTGCTCGATGGCGTCGGGCTGGGAGTCAGGGTCGAGCAGGCGCATGGTGGCTGAAGCGGCGTTCGGGGTGGCTGGGCGGGGGCTCGGTCTG
>NZ_DCXA01000017.1:0-2478 GCF_002328915.1 Aquabacterium sp. UBA2148 | reverse complement strand
GGGGGCTCGGTCTGCCTTCAAAAAGGCTCGATGCCGAGGATGGTGGCAGCCTTGAGCGCCGTGGCGCGCGCGGCATCCGCCGTGGCACCGGTGACGGTGAGGTGCCCCATCTTGCGACCCACGCGGGCATCGGTCTTGCCGTAGAGGTGCAGGTGGGTGCCTGACAGGGCCAGGACGGCGGCCCAATCTGGCTCTTGCTGCACCTTCACGCGCTCGCCACCCTGCACCGGGAACCACAGGTCGCCCAGCAGGTTGAGCATGAAGCAGGGGCTGTGCAGCACGGGCTCGACCAGGGGCAAGCCCGTCATGGCCCTCACCTGCAATTCGAACTGCGACACATCGCAGGCGTCGATGGTGTGGTGCCCGCTGTTGTGCGGGCGTGGCGCCATCTCGTTGGCCACGATGCTGCCATCGGCCAGCACGAAGAACTCGATGCAAAGCACGCCGACGTAGTTCAGCGAGGCGGCGATCTGGTGAGCGAAGGCGTAGGCTTGCTGCGACACCGCTTCGGTCACGTTGGGCGCAGGCACTTGCGTCACAGCCAGGATGCCGTCTCGGTGCAGGTTCTGCTGCAGCGGGAAATGCACGATCTGGCCATCGCGTCCACGCGCCACGATGACGCTGACCTCGTAGGCCAGGGGCAGCATCTTCTCGAGCACGCAGGGCACCTGCTGCAACTGGCCCCAAGCGGCGGCCAGCTCTTCGCGGGTCTTGACGCGAACCTGGCCCTTGCCGTCGTAACCCATGCTCGAGGTCTTGAGGATGCCGGGCAGCAGCTCTTCGGTGATGGCAGCCAGTTGCTCGGGCGTCTCGATGACGGCGTGCGGGGCGCAGGCCACGCCGCAGCCGACAAAGTGGGCCTTTTCGCGGGCGCGGTCCTGGCAGACGGCCACGGCGCTGCCCGAGGGCGCCACGGGGCGCGTTTGAGCCAACTTGGCCAGGGCGGCAGCCGGCACGTTCTCGAATTCGGTGGTGATGGCGGCGGACACGCGCGCCAGGTCGGCCAGGCCCGATTCGTCGAGGTAGGGGGCGCGGATGTGCTCGTGCGAGACCAGGCCTGCCGGGCTGGCGGCATCGGCGTCGAGCACGGCGGTGCGATAGCCCATGCTTTGCGCGGCGTGCACGAACATGCGGCCTAGCTGGCCGCCGCCCATCACGCCAAGGGTGGCGCCGGGCAGGATCACGTCCTTGGCGGCGCTCATGCTTTGGGTTCCATGGTCAGGTCGTTCGTCATCGCACGGGCGACTTCGGTCTGGCGGGCGCGGAAGGCATCGAGCTTGGCGCGCAGCGCCGGGTTGCCGTGGGCCAGCATGGCCACCGCGAACAAAGCCGCGTTGCCCGCGCCAGCCGTGCCGATGGCAAACGTGGCCACCGGGATGCCCTTGGGCATCTGCACGATGGAGTGCAGCGAATCGACGCCTTGCAGGTGCCGCGACGGCACGGGCACGCCCAGCACCGGTACCGTGGTCTTGGCTGCCAGCATGCCCGGCAGGTGGGCCGCACCGCCCGCGCCGGCGATGATGGCCACCAGGCCCCGCTCGGCAGCGGCCTCGGCGTAGCGGAACATGTCGTCGGGCATGCGGTGGGCCGAAACCACCTTGGCTTCGAAGGCGATGCCGAACTCGGTGAGAATGTCGGCGGCGTGCCGCATCACGTCCCAGTCGCTGCTGGAGCCCATCACCACGCCCACCTCGATGGCGTTGGGGTTGGATGGGTTCTGGGTCTGGGGGGATGTGCTCACCGCGGGCTCCTGTCTCGTCAAAGGACGGATTTTAGGCCAGGGCCCGCACCTGGCGTGCTGGGCCCGGCCCGCCTCATTTCACCCTGTGATCGCACCATGATCGACATCACCTACGAGAACTTCGAAGCCGACCTCATCGCCGCCTCCACGCGCCTGCCCGTGCTGCTGGACATCTGGGCGCCCTGGTGCGGCCCGTGCAGGCAGCTCGGCCCCGTGCTGGAAAGCCTGGAAGCCGAGTACGGCGGCCGCTTCATCCTGGCCAAGGTCAACGCCGACGAGTACCCCGAGATCTCGGGCCAGCTCTCGCAGATGTTCGGCGTGCGCTCCATCCCGTTTTGCGTGATGTTCGTGGGCGGCCAGCCGGTCGATGGCTTCGTGGGCGCCCTGCCCGCCGAGCAAATTCGCGGCTTCCTGGACAAGCACGTGCCCTCCGAGGGCGAGGTGGCCGCTGAAGCCGAGGTCGCGCAGGCCGAAGGGCTGGCCGCCGACGGCCAGACCGGCGGCGCCGTCGACATGCTGCTCGACGCGCTGGAAAAAGACCCGAGCAACGACGAAGCCCGTTACGACCTGATCCTGCTGATGCTGGCCGAGGGCTCGGACACCGCCTTGCAGCACGCCACCCTGGTGGCCGAGCCGCTGCGCCCGCGCACCAGCGGCCCCATCGTCGAGGCCCGCCCGGCCGCCTTCGTGCGCGTGCTCGATGCCGTCATCGGCGTGCGCGCGCAGGGCCGCCCGCT
>NZ_DCXA01000016.1:8151-11429 GCF_002328915.1 Aquabacterium sp. UBA2148 | reverse complement strand
ATGGAACCTGACGCGGCCGCCTTGATGGGCAGGGCCAAACGACTGCACCCCGACCTGCCGGATCGCCTCGTGGCCTGGCAGCGCACGCAAGGCAGGCACCACCTGCCATGGCAGCAAACGCGCGAGCCGTATCGCGTCTGGCTGTCGGAGATCATGCTGCAGCAGACGCAGGTCAGCACGGTCCTGGGTTACTACGAGCGCTTCTTGACGCGGTTTCCGTCGGTGGTGGCGCTGGCCAATGCGGAGCTCGACGAGGTGTTGACCCTTTGGAGTGGGCTTGGCTACTACAGCCGAGCACGCAACCTGCACCGATGTGCCCAGGTGGTTCGAGACGCGCACGCTGGCAGCTTTCCCGCTCATGCGGTTGATTTGCAGCAGCTGCCGGGCATCGGGCCCTCGACGGCGGCGGCCATTGCGGCCTTCTGCTTTGGTGAGCGCATCTCCATCATGGATGGCAACGTGAGGCGGGTGCTCAGCCGGGTGCTGGGCTGGGAAGGCGACCTTGCCGTGCGAGCGCATGAGCGTGCGCTCACCGAGGCGGCTCAGGCGCTGGTGCCTGTCCAGCCAGCTGACATGGTGCCTTACACCCAGGGCCTGATGGACTTGGGGGCGACGCTGTGCACGCCGCGCCAACCGGCCTGCCTGACGTGCCCATGGTCAGACCTGTGTGAGGGGCGCAAGCTGGGTGAGCCCGAGCGCCTGCCTGTCAAAACCAAGAAGCTCAAGCGCAGCCAGCGTGAGAACTGGTGCCTTTGGCTGCAAAAGGACGATGCGGTCTGGTTGGTTCAGCGGCCGCACACCGGCATCTGGTCCGGTTTGTGGACCTTGCCCATGTTTGCCTCGGAGGCCGATTTCAAGGCAGCCTGGCCGCATCCTGCTGAACTTCAGCCCCCAGTCACGCACGTGCTCACCCACCTTGATTGGCGCTTGCACCTCGCCCGCGCCCAGGCGAGCGTGGCGCACGAAGGCGATGTGAGGCGAGTGATGTCGCGTGTGTCCGAGCCGCTGCTCGGCGAGGGCCAATGGGTGAGTTGGTCTGCGCTGGAGCAGGGCGAGAAAGCCTTGCCCAAGCCATTTCAGCGCTGGCTGCTCGGCGAATGAGCCTTGTCAGTCGCTGAGCTCGACGATCACCGGTGCGTGATCGCTCGGGCGTTCGTTGCGCCGCGGCTGCTTGTCGATGTGGCAAGCCTTGACCTTGGGCTTGAGCGCATCGCTGACCAGGATGTGGTCGATGCGCAGGCCCTGGTTCTTGCGAAATGCCAGGTTGCGATAGTCCCACCAGCTCCATGATTTGGGCGCCTGCTCGAAGAGCCTGAAAGCGTCCGTCAGGCCCAGGTCGATCAGGCGCTGGAAGTGCTCGCGTTCGGGCACCGTGCAGTGGATCTGGTCCTTCCAGCCGACCGGGTCGTAGACGTCGCTGTCGGTGGGCGCAATGTTGTAGTCGCCCATGAGCACCAGGTGAGGGTGGCGGGTGAGCTCGTCCTTGACCCAGGCGTTGAGCGCTTCGAGCCAGGCCATCTTGTAGACGAACTTGTCGCTGTCGGGCGCCTGGCCATTGGGGAAGTAGGCGCCGATGACGCGCACGCTGCCGAGCGTGGCATGCGGCACCGTGGCAGCGATGACGCGCGCCTGCTCGTCGACGAACCCCGGGATGTTGCGCACCGTGTCGATGCCAGCTTGCCGGCTCAACAATGCCACGCCGTTGTAGGTCTTTTGCCCGAACCACTGAGACTGGTAGCCGGCCGCTTCGATGTCGGCCCGCGGGAACTTGTCGTCCGTGAGCTTGGTTTCCTGCAGCACCAGGGCATCGACCGGGTTGGCCGCCAGCCAGTCGAGCAACTGGGGCAAGCGGACGGACAGGGAGTTGACGTTCCAGGTGGCGAGTTTCACGGGGCGAGCAGATCAAGATGGCGTGCGCGGATCCTAACCCGGTGCGATGAGTCGATGTAAGAGCGTGAAAAACCGCTCAAGCTTTTCGCCTGGTGGACGATGAATGGCGGATGCGTCGGTGCGCAGGCCACGTGACACAATGTGCGGCTGCGACCTGGTTTGTTGTTTTCCGGTTGTTGACACCTTGCACAGTCCCACCCTGCTGATCTTGATGACCATCCTGATGGGCCTGATGTCGCTCGTCATGGCGACCGTCTGGCGCATCAATCGCCTGGTGCCTGGTGCCTGGTCTGGCCTGGTGGAGCCTGGCGCACGGCTTGGGCTTCCTGGCCTGCCTGGAGTTGCTCCTGCGAGGACGCTGGCCCGGTGTCGTGTCGGTGGCCCTGGCTCAAGGGCTGCTGCTGGGCATGGGCTACTTCATCTACGTGGGCGCCAGGCGCCATGTGGGTGAGCCACACCCGCCTCATTGGATCGGTGCCTTGATGATCGGAGCCGTCACCTCCGTGGCGGTTTACTTCACGTCGGTGCACCCGGACTTCACGGCCCGGTTCCTCATCCACAGTCTGTCGCTGGGGGTGCTGTTCGTGCTGACGGCTCAGGCGATGGCCAAGGGCGGCGTCAGCGCCTATCCCGCGCGTTACCTGTTGGCGGCAGTCAGCCTGCTGCATGGCCTGTTCATGCTGGGGCGCCCCTGGCTGTTTTCCATCGACCTGAGTGGGCCCATGAGCCTGACGCGGATGACGGCCATCTCACCGTTCATCCTGTTGGAGTCGGCTGTGGCGATGAACGTGATGGCTTTTTGCGTGCTGCTGCTGGTGGCCGAGTACTCGCATGGCGAGTTGCGCAGGCTGGTGGACCGCGATGAATTGACGGGCGTGCACAGCCGGCGTGCCTTTCTGCATCGCCTGCAACAACTCAGCGATGGTGGCGGTCAGCGGCCCGCTCTGCCCATCCTGGTGATCGACCTCGATCATTTCAAGCGCATCAACGACACCTGGGGCCACAGCGCTGGCGACGACGCCTTGCGGCATTTCGTGGAGGTGGCGCAGCGCTGCATGCGCGTGCAGGACACGATGGGACGCCTGGGTGGCGAAGAGTTCGCCGTGTTGTTGCCCCGCGCCTCGGTGGAGCAGGCCCAGGGTGTGGCCGAGCGCCTGCGAGGGCTGCTGGCGGATCACCCGCTCCGGCTCACCGATGAAAACGTGCGGCTGACGACCAGCATCGGCGTGACCGTGCTGTTGCCGGGTGAGTCGCCCGAGGTGGCACTGGGCCGGGCCGATCAGGCCATGTACCGGGCCAAGAGCGAGGGGCGCAACCGCGTGGTGTCGATGCTGGCCCCTTTGGTGACCGAGGTGAGGGTGGCGTGAGCCACCCCTGCCTTGTGGCGG
>NZ_DCXA01000016.1:7620-8059 GCF_002328915.1 Aquabacterium sp. UBA2148 | reverse complement strand
GGCCTTGTGGCGGCAGGCCCTTGCCTGCTCGGTGCTTGGCTCAGCGGGACGAGGCGGCCGCCGCCAGGCGCTTCTTGCGAGCCCGGATGTTGAGCGCTTCCACGACCAGTGAGAAGCTCATCGCGGCGTAGATGTAGCCCTTGGGCACGTGGGCCTCGAAGGCTTCGGCCGTCAGGGCCATGCCGACCATCACCAAGAAGGCCAGCGCCAGCACCTTGACCGACGGGTGTGCGTCGACGAATTCACCGATGGGTTTGGCCGCGAACAGCATCACGGCGACCGAGGTGATGACCGCAGCCACCATGACACCGATCTGATCCACCATGCCGACGGCGGTGATGACGGAGTCGAGCGAGAAAACAATGTCGATGATGGCGATCTGGCCGATGATTCCCCAGAACAGGCGCGTGCCGGCGGCCTTGATGGTGGCGGGGTCGGT
>NZ_DCXA01000016.1:1874-7543 GCF_002328915.1 Aquabacterium sp. UBA2148 | reverse complement strand
CGGTGGCAGGGTCGGTCTGAGGTGGGCCATCCTGTTCGCGAGCTTCCACTTCCACGAAGATTTCATGGGAGGCCTTGTAGAGCAGGAAGAGGCCGCCGCCCAGCAGCACCAGGTCGCGCCCGCTGATGCCCTGGCCCAGGAGTTGGAACAGGTCGTCCTTGAGACCCATCACCCAGCTCAGGGAGAACAACAGCGCCAGGCGCGAGACCATTGCAAAACCCAGGCCCAGGCGGCGTGCTTTGTCGCGCACGTCTGCGGGCAGGCGCCCCACCAGGATGGAGATGAAGATGATGTTGTCCACGCCCAGGACGATCTCCAGGGCGGTGAGCATCGCAAAGGCGATCCAGATGTTGGGGTCGAGCAGGAAGTCCATGGCTTGGCGGTCGTGGGTGTGAGGGGGTAGCCCGAATGTTGGGCAAAACCCAGCATTCTCTGATCAAACCAGGCGCATCATTTGCGCAAGTTATTTCGAATTTGTGGCGTCAATGATTCGAGAAAACCGAATCGAAAGCGCCAGCTGGCCGCAGCTTTCAGCCAGGCGCGACTTCAGCTGCGTCGCCGAACCACGAAGTGATAAGCCCAGCCGGCATCGGCGGTGTGGGTTTCGCGGCTGACCTCGGTGAAGGCGCTGCGTTCCCAGTCAGGAAAAAAGGTGTCGCCGTCGAAATCGGCATCGACCTCGGTCAGCACGAGCTCGTCGGCCAAGGGCAGGGCCTGGGCATAGAGCTCGCCCCCTCCGATGACGAAAACCTTGGGTGCATCGGCCGTGGCTGCCAAAGCGCTGGCGAGGTCATGGAAAACCTCGGCACCTTCGGCCTGCCACGCTGTGTTGCGGGTGATGACGATGTTGCGCCGACCCGGCAGCGGGCGGCCGATGGAATCCCAGGTCTTGCGACCCATGACGACCGGGCAGCCCAGCGTGGTGCGCTTGAAGAACTTCAGGTCTTCGGGCAGGCGCCACAGCAGGGCGTTGTCTTTGCCGATGGCGCCGTTGCGGGCCACGGCGGCAATCAGCGAGAGCGTTCGAGGGGTGTTCGACATCCTGGCCCGTCCTCAGACCGCCACCGGTGCCTTGATGGCCGGGTGGTGTTGATACTCGAGCACTTCGAAGTCTTCGTACTCGTAGTCGAAGATCGAGGCGGGCTTGCGCTTGATGTTGAGCAGGGGATAGGGGTGCGGCGTGCGGCTGAGCTGCAGCTCGACCTGTTCGGTGTGGTTGCTGTAGATGTGGCAGTCGCCGCCCGTCCAGACGAAGTCGCCCACGTCCAGGTCGCACTGCTGGGCCAGCATGTGGGTCAGCAGGGCGTAGCTGGCGATGTTGAAGGGCACGCCCAGGAAGATGTCGGCGCTGCGCTGGTAGAGCTGGCAGCTGAGCTTGGGGCGGCCGCCGTCTTGCGCGGGCGCCACGTAGAACTGGAAGAAGGCGTGACAGGGCGGCAGCGCCATCTGGTCGATCAGGCCGGGGTTCCAGGCGCTGACGATGATGCGGCGCGAGTCGGGCGAGGTCTTGAGCTGCTTGACGACTTCGCTGATCTGGTCGACGTGCGTGCCGTCAGGCCTGGGCCAGTTGCGCCATTGCACGCCGTACACCGGGCCCAGCGAGCCGTCTTCACGGGCCCATTCGTCCCAGATGGTGACGCCGCGCTCTTGCAGCCACTTGACGTTGTCGTCGCCACGCAGGAACCACAGCAGCTCGACGATGATGGATTTGAGGTGAACCTTCTTGGTCGTGACCAGCGGGAAGCCTTCGGACAGGTCGAAGCGCATCTGGTGGCCGAAGACGCTGCGCGTGCCGGTGCCGGTTCGGTCCGTCTTGAGCACACCGTGGGTGTGCACGTGGCGCATGAAGTCTTCGTACTGGCTGCGCACGGGGCGCTGGGCGGGGAGGGTGGTCACGTCGAGGTTCTCGAAGGTGGGCGCCGCAAAGGCAACAGCCGGGATTATCCCGGCTGTCGAGGTCGTTGGCAGTTGCCCGGGGCTTGTGTGGATGAAAGCCCGGTGGCAGGCCTCAGTTGGCCTGGGCCGGGTCGCGCATGAAGATCTCGACGCGGCGGTTCTTGGCGCGACCCTCTGCCGTGTCGTTGCTGGCCAGGGGTTCGCGCGAACCACGGCCCACCACCTCGATGCGGTTGGCAGCGATGCCACGGTCTTCGAGGAAGTTGCGCACGCTCTCGGCGCGCTCGAGCGACAGCGGGTTGTTGATGGCGTCGCTGCCGGTGCTGTCGGTGTGGCCGACCACGCGCACCAGGGTGCCTTGGCCCCCGGACTTCAAGCCGCTGGCGAAGGCATCGAGCACGCTGCGCAGCTCGGGCTTGAGGGCCGCGCTGCCGGTGGCGAACGAGATGTCGTTGGGGATGTCGAGCTTGAGCTGGTTGTCGGCGGTGCGGCTGACTTCGACGGGCGTGCCTTGCGTGGCGGCTTCCATGGCGCGGCGCTGGTCTTCCATGCGCTTGGACCACAGGTTGCCGGCCAGGGCCCCGGCTGCGGCGCCGATGGCCGCGCCACGCACGGTGTTCTTGCCCCCGGTCATGGAACCGATGGCGGCGCCAGCCACGGCACCGATGCCGGCGCCAACGGCCGTGCCCTTTTCCTGCGGGCCCATGGTCTCGCAGCCCGAGGTGAGCAGGGCAACCGCGATGGCGCTGCCGACGATCAGGGTGCGCTGGAAGGTGGCTTGGCGGCGGGAAACGGTGAGCGAGGTCTTGTGGTTCATTTCGTCTACTCCTGTGGGTGCCGGGGCCGGCACAGCTTGCTCAACGCAGCGGGCCGGGCATCGGATGACGCGCGGCCCACGCGTGCGCTGGGGCGTGCTCAGGCTGCGGCCTGGTCGAACTGCATGGCCGCCAGGCGCGCGTACAGGCCATTGCGGGCCATGAGCTCGGTGTGGGTGCCAGCGTCGATGATGCGGCCGTTGTCCATCACGACGATGCGGTCTGCGTTGACCACGGTGCTCAGCCTGTGCGCGATGACCAGGGTCGTGCGGCCTTTCATGGCCTCTTCGAGTGCGGCCTGCACGGCGCGTTCGCTGTCCGAGTCGAGGGCGCTGGTGGCCTCGTCGAGCAGCAGCAGGGGGGCGTTTTTCAAGATGGCCCGGGCGATGCTGATGCGTTGTCGTTGACCGCCGGACAGGCGCACGCCGCGCTCGCCCAGGAAGGTGTGATACCCCTCGGGCAGGCGTTGCAGGAAGTCGTGTGCGTGGGCGGCGCGAGCTGCGGCGAAGACCTCTTCGTCCGAAGCCGAGGGGCGACCGTAGCGGATGTTTTCCATCGCGCTGGCCGAGAAGATGGTGCTGTCCTGCGGGACGATGCCGATGCGTTCGCGCAGCGCGTCGAGGCTGGCCTCGGGCAGCTTCACACCATCGATTTCGACGTGCCCGCCTTGCGGGTCGTAATAGCGCAGAAGCAGCTGGAACACGGTGCTTTTGCCGGCGCCGCTGGGGCCGACCAGGGCCACGGTTTCGCCTGCAGCGACGTCCAGGCTGAAGTCTTCCAGCGCGGGCTGGGCAGGCCTGGAGGGGTAGTGGAACTGCACACCCGAGAGCTTGACGGTGGAGCCAGCTGTGGTTGCTGGCAGTGAGCGAGCTTGCGTGGGGGACTCGATGCGCGAGCGCGCTTTCAACAGCTCCATCATGCGTTCGGTGGCGCCAGCGGCGCGCAGGATGTCGCCGTACACCTCCGAGAGCGCGGCGACCGAGCTCAGCAGCAAAATCACGTAGACCACGGTCTGTCCCATGTGGCCAGCCGTGATGCGGCCGTCGAGCACGGCCTGGGTGCCCTGGTACAGGCCCCACAGCAGGGCCCCGGTGGTGGCGGTGATGATGAAGCCCACCAGCAGGGCGCGTGCGCGGATGCGGCGCTCGCCGGTGCGAAAAGCGTTCTCGTTGGCTTCGCTGAAACGCTGCGCTTCGCGCGACTCGGCGGTGTAGCTCTGCACCACGGGCACGGCGTTGAGCACCTCAGCGGCGATGGCCGATGAGTCCGCGATGCGGTCCTGGCTGGCGCGCGACAGGCGCCTGACGCGCCGGCCATAGGCGATGGCGGGCAACACGATCAGCACGAGGCCGCCCAGCACCTGGGCCATCACCACGGGGTTGGTCACGACCAGCATCGTCAGCGCACCGATGGCCATGATCACGTTGCGCAGCCCCATGGACACGCTGGTGCCCACCACGGTCTGGATCAGGGTGGTGTCGGCGGTCAGGCGCGAGAGCACCTCGCCGGTTTGTGTGGTCTCGAAGAACTCGGGGCTTTGGCGCAGGACGTGGGCGTAAACGGCGCCCTTGATGTCGGACGTGATGCGCTCGCCCAGCCAGGTCACCATGAAATAGCGCGAGGCTGAAAACACGCCGAGCGCCGCACCCACGCCGAACAGGGCCAGGAAGTGCTGGCGCATCTGCATGACGCGCTCGCCCGGGTCAGGGGAGACGAACCCCTGGTCGATCAAGGTGCGAAGGGCGAGCGGCAGCACCAGCGTCGTGATGGCGGCCAGCACCAGGAACAACCCCGCGAGCGCGATGCGTCCGCGGTAGGGCATCAAGAAGGGGCGCAGCGAGCCCAGCGGGCGGATGGACTTGCCTGCGGCGGTGGGGCTGGTCGTGGACATGTTGGGTCTGGGCTCGGCGTTGGCCATGCCTGGCGGCGTGCGAAGTTCGCGTTGCCGTGATTATGATGCCTTGACAATATTTGCGTAGGCAAATAAATTCGCCACCCATGAAAGGTCAGCGCTCCACCCCCCCGATCTACGACCGGGCCACTTATTGCCGCGAAAACAGCATGGGCTACCTCATGCGCCGCATCACGCAGTTGATGGTGGGGCAGGTGGACCGGCGTCTTGGCTGCACGGGGCTGACCCATGCCCAGTGGGCGCCGCTGTTCCTGATCCACCGTGGCGAGGCCAACACCCTGGCCGCGCTGGCGCGTGAGCTGCAGGTCGATGCCGGGGCCTTGACCCGAACGCTGGACCGACTGGAGGCCAAGGGCTTGTGTCGGCGCGAGCGCTCGGCCGAAGACCGCCGTGTGGTGCACCTGATGCTCACGCCAGAGGGCGAAAAAGCCGCCGAACCGGTGCCCGGCATCCTGTGCGATGTCTCCAACGCGATGCTTCAGGGCTTCTCGCCAGCCGAGTGGGAGACCTTGATGGGCTTCCTGCAGCGGATCGTCGGCAACGCCGAGGCGCTCAAGGACTGTCAGCCAGGCGAGTGCACGGGCGATGGCGCCCCCTCCACCGACGCGAGTTGACGCGCCCCGAACGACGATGAGAGGGCTGCCCCAGCCCACGAGAAGGTGTTCCAGATGACGCAGTTCAATCGTTTGTCCCCTGCAAGGCCCGTGAACCGGGCGAGCCGGCCGCTGGCCTGGTTCGCGCTCGCCGGGTGGGGGGCCCTGATGACCGGGTGTGCGCACCAGGCGATCCAGCCGAAGCTGACGACCTTGGATGCGAGTGCGCTTGGCGTGAGCGCAAGCGGGCCGCAGCCGGTTTCGGCGCAGATGACCGAGTGGTGGCGGGCGTGCGGCGATGCGCAGCTCGATGCCCTGATCGGGCAGGCCTTGGCCGACAGCCCGACCATCCAGGTGGCCCAAACCCGCCTGCAGCGCGCCCAGGCTCAGGAGATGCTCAGCAGTGGCGCCGACAAGCCGCAGTTGCAGCTCACCGGCAAGACCGACCGACAG
>NZ_DCXA01000016.1:0-1799 GCF_002328915.1 Aquabacterium sp. UBA2148 | reverse complement strand
AGCCGCAGTTGCAGCTCACCGGCGAGACCGACCGACAGCGCTTCACCGAACACGGCTTGTACCCGCCGCCAGTGGCTGGCTCGACGCTGACCACGGGCACCTTGCAGCTCGAGGGCACCTGGGAGCTGGACCTGTTTGGCAAACAGCGCGCCGAGATCAAGGCCAGCATCGGCCAGCGTCGCGCCTCGGAGGCAGACCTTCAGGCCGCGCGCTTGTTGCTGTCGTCGCAGGTGGCCCGCCAGTACGTGCAGGTTGGCCGGCTGCAGGCGCAACGCGATGTGGCGATGCGCACCCTGGCCCAGCGCGAGGAGGTGCTGGCGCTGATCCGCCAAAGGGTGGAGGCTGGCCTGGACACCCAGGTGGAGCTGCGGCAAGGGCAGGGCGCGGTGCCTGACACACGCCAGCAGATCGCTGCGCTCGACGAGCAACTCAGCCTGGCCCGGCATGCCTTGGCGGTGCTGGTCGGGCGAGCCCCCAAGTCGCTGGACGATTTGAACGTGTCGCTGGAGCGCCTGCGTGCACCCGATGTGCCCCAAAGCCTGCCACTGGACCTGCTGGCCCGCCGCGCCGACGTGATGGCGGCACTCTGGCGAGTGGAGTCCGCTCGCGGCATGAGCGACGCCGCGCGGGCGACCTTCTACCCCAACATCGAGCTGACCAGCTACGCGGGCTACAACGCCATCGGCCTGAGCCAGGTGCTCCAGGCCAGCAGCCTGCAATGGGGCTTGCTGCCAGCCATTCACCTGCCGATCTTCGATGGCGACAGGCGCCTTGGCAACCTGAGTGCCCGCGTGGCCGACCAGGACGCCGCCGTGGCGAGCTACAACCAGACCCTCTTGCAGGCCGTGCAGGAAACGGTCGACCAGGTCGACAGCGTGCGCTCGGTGGCGCGCCAGCAAGGCGAGCAGCAAGTGGCGCAAAGCCACATCGAGTCCGCCTACGACCTGGCCACGCAGCGTTACCGCGCGGGCCTGGGCGCCTACCTCACGGTGCTGTCGGCCGAGTCCGCTGTGCTGGCGCAACGCCGCCAGGCCGTCGACCTCAAAGCCCGAGCGCTGGACACCCGCTTTGCGCTGATCCGCGCCGTGGGTGGAGGCTGGACCCCAGCGCCGCCCCTCACCCAGAACACCCCCTCGCAGTCCGGAGACCGTTCATGACCTCGCCTTCGACGAACCCCACGCCAGCTACCCAACCCCCCGCTGCGCGACGCAAGAAGGCACTGACCATCGTGGCAGCGGCAGTGCTGCTGGGCGGCGGCGCCTATGCCGTTTACTACGCGCTGGTGGCCAGTCACTACGAGCACACCGACAACGCGTACGTGCAGGCCAACGTCGTGCAGATCACGCCTCAGGTGGGCGGCACGGTGGTGGCCATCGGTGCCGACGACACCGACCGCGTCAAGGCTGGCCAGGTGCTGGTCAAGCTCGATCAGGCCGATGCCCGCGTGGCGTTGGACCAAGCCGAGGCCCAGCTGGCGCAGACCGTGCGCGAGGTGCGCACCCTGTTCGCCAACAACGGCACGCTGTCAGCTCAGGTGCAACTGCGCCAGGCCGATCTTGCGCGTGTGCAAAACGAGCTCGCACGCGCGCAGGACGATGTGCAGCGTCGCAGCCCGTTGGTGGCCACCGGGGCCGTTGGCAAGGAAGAGTTTCAGCACGCGCAGGCGCAACAACAGTCGGCTCGCAGTGCGGTGGCCGCGGCCGAGTCGGCACTGGCGGCGGCCCGCGAACAACTGGTGTCGAACCAGTCGCTGACCGATGGCACGTCGGTCGCCGAGCACCCCAACGTGGCCCGGGCTG
>NZ_DCXA01000015.1:19895-20179 GCF_002328915.1 Aquabacterium sp. UBA2148 | reverse complement strand
GTGGCCATCGAACACGCCTGCGACATGGTGGCCGCCTGCGCCACCTGCCACGTGCTCGTGCGCCAAGGTGGCGAGAGCCTGGCCGAACCCGACGAGGAAGAAGAAGACCAGCTCGACAAGGCCTGGGGCGTGGAGCCCTGCTCCCGCCTGGCCTGTGCGGTGCGCATGGGTGCAGCCGACCTGACCATCGAGTTGCCTCGTCACACGCGCAATCACGCTCGTGAAAGGGCGTGAAAGGGCGAGAAGGCCGTTCGCAGGCGTGGCGCGCGCGCTGTGCCGAAAGC
>NZ_DCXA01000015.1:16337-19828 GCF_002328915.1 Aquabacterium sp. UBA2148 | reverse complement strand
TGTGCCGAAAGCGACCACAAACACGACAAGGTCGACGCACCGCAAGGCCGATCCCAACAGCAAATCAGCCGCCTCCCCTGGTGAACACCGCGCTGACCCGAGTGGCACAGCGATTGCAGAAAGAGCCTCGTCCCCCGACCAACCAACGGACTGACATGCTCCACCCCCTCATCAACGACACCACCCTGCGCGACGGTGAACAAACCACTGGCGTGGCCTTCACGCTCGACGAGAAGGTGGCCATTGCCCGTGCACTGTCCGATGCCGGTGTGCCCGAGATGGAGGTGGGCATCCCGGTGATGGGCGAGACCGAAGTGCAAGCGATCAACACCATCGCGGCTTTGGGCCTGAGCAGCCGTTTGATGGTGTGGGGCCGCATGCGCAACGAAGATGTACTGGCCGCGCTCGAATGCGATGTCGACGTCATCCACCTGTCGATCCCCGTGTCGGACATCCACCTTCGCCACAAGCTGCAACGAGACCGCATCTGGGCGATGGAACAGGTCGAGCGCTTCGTCAGCACCCTTCATGCGGCGGGTCGCGAAGTCTCGGTGGGAGCGGAAGACGCCTCACGCGCCAACCCCGTCTTCCTGGGCGAGCTGGCCCGGCTGGCGCAGCGCTGCGGTGCTTCGCGCATCCGCTATGCCGACACCCTGGGTGTGCTCGATCCGTTCGCCACCTTCGACGCCATCAGCCTGCTGCGCCACGCGGTGGACATCGACATCGAGATCCACGCCCACAACGACCTCGGCCTGGCCACGGCCAACACCCTGGCTCCCCTGCGCGCAGGCGCCACCCACGCCAACACCACCGTCAACGGCCTGGGCAAACGCGCCGGCAACGCGGCCATGGAAGAAGTGGTGATGGGGCTCAAGCACATCCACGGTGTGAACTGCGGCATCCACACAAGCGAGCTGGTGCGCATCTCCAAACTGGTCGAGCGGGCATCTGGCCGCCCCGTGGCAGCCAACAAGAGCATCGTGGGCGATGCCATCTTCACGCACGAATCCGGCATCCATGTCGACGGGCTGGCCAAGCACCCGACCACTTACGAAGGCTTTGATCCGGCGGAGCTGGGTCGCGCCCGTCAGACCGTGCTGGGCAAGCACTCCGGCACGCGTGCGGTGAGGCTGGCCTACCAGGCCCTGAGCCTCTCCTTGGACGAGCCCCAGGTGCCCCAGCTGCTCGAGCGCGTTCGCGGTCACGCGGTGCGCAACAAGCGCTCGCCCACGACCGCCGAGCTGCGTCAGTTCTACCTGGAGTCATCGGCCCTGGAAGGACAGCCCTCATGAGCCCGACCGAAATCGCCCCGCTGGAAGAAGGCCCCATGACCGATGGCGAGCGCCAACCTTTGCCGCCAAGCTGGTGGAGCCTGGTTTGCGAAGACGTGGCCTGCGTGGCACAACGCGACCCAGCCGCCCGCTCTCGCTTCGCGGTCTGGACGCTCTACCCTGGCGTTCACGCCGTGGCCCTGCATCGGCTGGCACACGCGCTGTGGATCGGTGGCTGGCGCTACCTGCCGCGCTGGATGTCCTACCTTGCGCGTTGGTGGACCCACATCGACATCCACCCGGGTGCGCGCCTACTCCGACTTCGTGCGGTCCACGCCCGCGCAGGAGAAGGTCTTCAAGGTCTTCCAGGAAGCCAACGGCGAGCAACACGTCTCGCTGCAGAGCCTCAAGGCATCGCTGCCGAACCGGGTGCCACCGCAGGCCGCCATCGCGACCGCCCCCGCCGCCACCGCCTCCCTCTGAACAGCCCAACAGGAAAGCACCATGCACATCGTCGTCTGCATCAAGCAGGTGCCCGACTCGGCCCAGATCCGCGTCCACCCGGTCACCAACACCATCATGCGCCAGGGCGTGCCCGCCATCGTCAACCCGTATGACCTGTTCTCGCTGGAAGAGGCGCTGCGCCTGAAGGACAAGTTCGGCGGTCGCGTGACCGTGCTGTGCATGGGCCCACCTCAGGCCGAAGAGGCATTGCGCAAGTGCGTGTCCTTCGGTGCCGACGACGCCGTTCTCGTCACCGACCGGGCCTTCGCTGGCGCCGACACCCTGGCCACGTCCTACGCGCTGGCGGCGGCCATTCGCAAGCTGGGCAGCGAGCAGCAGGTCGACATGGTGTTCGCTGGCAAGCAGACCATCGACGGCGACACCGCCCAGGTCGGTCCCGGCGTGGCCAAGCGGCTGGGCCTGCAGTTGCTGACCTACGTCTCGCGCATCGTCCAGACCGACCTGGAGGCCGGCACCATCACCGTCGAGCGCCGCGGCGAAGGCGGTGTGCAGGTGCTTCAAACCAAGCTGCCCTGCCTGATCACGATGCTGGAGAACACCAACGAGATGCGCTTTGCCTCGCTGCCAGCCATGATCCACGCCGCCGCCTACCCGGTGCGCAAGTGGAACAAGGACGACGCAGGCATCGAGGACCCCACCAAGATCGGGCTCAAGGGCTCACCCACCGTGGTCAGCCGAGTCTTCGGCCCCACACCTCGCTCCGAGAAGGCCGAGATGCAAAGCGTGGAGACGTCCTCGTTGCGCGACGTCTCACTCAACCTCATCCAGTCCATCTTCACGCGCCACACAACGCTGGAGCAGGACCTGGTTGAAAAGCTCAGCGCCTGATCAAGCCGCCTTCAAACACACGCTGTCATCACCCCGAACGGGAGCCCTGCCATGAGCGACGCCAAACCCGCCGGCCGCGGCCGCAACCTCGAACTCTCCGACGAACTCAAGGTCTACAAGGGCGTTTGGGTCTTCATTGAACACGAACGCGGCCACGCGCACAGCGTCTCGTGGGAGCTGCTTGGCGAAGGCCGAAAGCTCGCCGACCAGTTGGGCTCACCCCTGTGCGGCGTGCTGCTCGGCGGCCCCGATGAAGACCTCGACCGCTTCGCCAAGGAGGCCTTCACCTTCGGCGCGGACCACGTCTACTTCATGCGCGATGCGGTGCTCAAGGGCTACCGCAACGAGCACCAAGGGCCTGACCGACCTGGTCAACAAGTACAAGCCGGAGATCGTGCTGCTGGGCGCCACGAGCCAAGGCCGCGACCTGGCCGGCTCGGTGGCCACCACCCTGCTCACCGGCCTGACCGCCGACTGCACCGAGCTGGCCATCGACCCCAACACCCGCGCCCTGGCCGCCACGCGCCCCACCTTCGGTGGCTCGCTGCTGTGCACGATCATGACGCTGGCGTACCGACCGCAGATGGCCACCATCCGCCCCCGCGTGATGGCCATGCCCCGCGCCGACGGCGAACGCACCGGCCCCACCTCCGAAGACACGCTCGGCCTGATCGAGACGAACATCGTCACCAAGCTGCTGGACTTCATCGCCGACGCCAGCTCCAACCAGATCAACCTGCCTTATGCCGACGTGATCGTCAGCGGCGGCAAAGGCCTCAAGACCCCCGAGAACTTCAAGCTCGTCTTCGACCTGGCCCGCGTGCTGGGCGGCGAGGTGGGCGCCACCCGCCCCTGCGTGCAGGCGGG